>JBKKDI010000121.1:0-10062 GCA_046708645.1 Aestuariivirga sp. | reverse complement strand
TTCTCGCTGTGGGGTGCCATCATGGGCGGGGGCAATCTGATTCAGCATGCGGCTGGCTGGCTGGAGGGAGGCCTCGTCGGCTCCTTTGAAAAATTCGTGCTCGACGTCGACTTGCTGCAAATGGTCGAAGAGTTCCTCAAGCCCATTATCGTCGATGACGACACCATGGCGCTCGAGGCCATGCTGGAGGTGGGTCCCGGTGGTCATTTCTTCGGAGCGAAACATACGCTCGAACGCTATTCCACGGCCTTCTATCAGCCGCTGATTTCGGACTGGCGCAATTTTTCCCAATGGCAGGACGCGGGTTCACCGCAAGCGGCGCAGAAAGCCAACGCCCTGTGGAAACAGGCCCTGGCCGAATACAAGCAACCGCCGCTCGATTCCGCCATCGCCGAGGAAATCGACGCCTTCGTCGCAAGGCGGATCGCGGAGGGCGGGGAGAAGACGGATTTTTAGGAAGGTGTTTGATGAAGCACTCTAACGCCTGTCATCGCCGGATTCATTCCGGCGACCCATGGCTCCCCAAGCCGGCGACCCATGGCTACCCAAGGATAAATAAAGCAGACTGAGAAATGGGTCCCCGGGACAAGCCCGGGGATGACAAAGGGGGCGGCTTGACCGAAGTGCGATTTTATCATCTGGAGCGCCAGCCGCTCGACAAAATCTTGCCGAGGATGCTGCAAACGGGGCTGGAGCGGGGCTGGCGCGCCGTGGTGCAGGCAAGTTCGGACGAACGCGTGGAATCGCTGTCCAACCTTCTGTGGACGTTTGAAGACAACTCCTTCCTGCCCCATGGCACCAAGGCTGACGGTTTGGCCACGCTCCAGCCGATCTGGCTGACGGCCGTCGATGAAAATCCCAACGGCGCGCAGGTGCGATTTTATGTGGATGGCGCGAGCGTCGCGGACATCGCGGGCCTCATGCGCGCCGTCGTCATTTTTGATGGCAACGACGAAGCGGCGGTGACGTTGGCGCGGGAAGACTGGAAACGCTTCAAGTCGGACGGTTGCCAAGTGAGCTACTGGCAGCAGGATGGGGAAGGCCGCTGGCTTGATCGCGCCAAGCCGTCATGAAACGGCCTCGTGGGCTTCAAGCCAAAGAGTTTCCTGGGTTTCGAGATCGGCCGCAAGCTTGACGCGGAGCCTGGCGAAGTCCGCCGCCTTCTTGGGCTCCTGCATATAAAGGCTGGTGTCCGCCAGCGCGCGATCGAGGACTTCGAGTTTATCCTTCAATTTGATGATGCTCAGGTCGATGTTGAGTATTTTTTTCTTGAGCGCCGGGATGGCTGGTTTCGCACGTACTGGAATTTCCATTGCCGGCTCACGGATGGTTCGCGAGCGGCCGAGAACGAGGTCGGTGTAGTCATCCATGTCGCCATCGAAGGGCCTCACCGTGCCATCGTGCACCAGCCACAGCGTATCAGCGCAGGTCTCGATCAAGTGCCGCTCATGGCTGATCAGGATGACGGCGCCTTCATAGTCATTGATGGCGTGAATAAGAGCTTCGCGGCTGTCGACATCGAGATGGTTGGTCGGCTCGTCGAGAACCAAAATATGTGGGCCATGAAATGTGGCGAGCGCGAACAGCAGGCGCGCTTTCTCGCCGCCCGAGAGCGTACTGCATTTCGAATCCGCCAGTGCCGCGCCAAATCCGCAGGCGCCCAGCCTGGCGCGCCGCTGTGACTGGGTGGCGGCCGGCATCAGCTCGGAAAAATATTCGTAAGGCGTCCGGTTGCCGTCCACTTCATCAAGCTGATGCTGGGCGAAATATCCGGTTGTGAGGCGCGACGGCACGTGCATTTCGCCAGAGGAAACCTTGAGCTTTCCGCACAGGAGCTTGGCGAAGGTAGATTTGCCGTTGCCGTTTGAACCCAGCAACGCGATGCGATCGCTGGGATCAAGCCTGAGCGTAATGTTGCGCAGCACCGGTTTGTGTTCAACATAGCCGACGGCGGCTTTGTCCCAACGCGCGGCAGGGGGCGCCACGGGCTTTTCCGGGTTGGGAAACAGGAAAGGCGCTACGCGGTTCTCGACCATGTCAGCGATGGGTTGCAGCTTGGCCAGTGCCTTGAGGCGGCTTTGCGCTTGCCGGGCTTTCGATGCCTTGTAACGGAAGCGTTCGACGAAGGCTTCCATGTGGGCGCGCTGCTCGTCTTGCTTCTTCTTCAGCTTGACGGTGAGCGCCTGCTTCTCGCGGCGCTGGCGCTCGAAATTGTCGTAGTTGCCGGTGTAAAGGGTGAGTTTCTTTTGATCGAGGTGGAGAATGCCATCGACCGCATCGTTCAGGAGGTCGCGGTCATGGCTGACCATGAGGATGGTATGGGGGTAATCGTGGAGGAAGGTCTTGAGCCAGATCGTTCCTTCCAGGTCGAGATAGTTGGTGGGCTCGTCCAGCAGCAATACATCGGGGGCGCCGAACAGGGCCGCGGCGAGCGCCACCCGCATGCGCCAGCCGCCAGATAAGGCCGAGCAGGGGCCAGCTTGGCGTTCTTCGGAAAATCCCAATCCCGCGAGAATGCGTGCGGCCCGCGCAGGTGCTGTGTGAGAGTCGATATCGGCCAGCCTTGTCTGGATGTCGCCGATGCGGTGGGGGTCTGTGGCCGTATCGGCCTCGCGCAACAGGGAGGCGCGCTCCTTGTCACCCTCCATCACGGTGTCGAGCAGGCTTTCCGGGCCGCCGGGGGCTTCCTGGGCGACGGTGCCGATGCGGGCGTTGCGGGGCAGGCTGATCGATCCGGCCTCGGAGCTAACCTCACCCAGAACCAGCTTAAGCAGCGTGGTTTTGCCAGTGCCATTGCGGCCGACCAGACCGATCTTGTGGCCATCGGGCAAAGCGGCGGATGCTCCTTCCAGAAGCAGGCGGCCGCCGATGCGGTAGGTGAGTCCGTTGATGTGTAACATAAGGCGCCATGTAGCGCGGATTGGGTGCAATGCAAACCGAGAGGATAGAGCAAGATGTCCTCGCCCCGCGTGAGCGGGGAGAGGACAAAGTGCGCTATTGACCGTCGGCGGGTATGATGCTGCACTGCACAAATCGAAGCTCTCACGAGGGATCAGCATTATGAGGGCGGACCTCACGGCAAAGCCGCTGCCAGCCACGCCGGCCGACGGTTTCTATGTCGACGAGATCACCATGATGCTGCGCGATCAGTTGCGCCAGGTGATCAAGGTCCGGGCGCCCAGCGTTCTCGCAGTCATCGACAATCCGGCGGATGCGGGAGGCATTCCGGTTGGCATGATCGAGCATGCACTGCAGGTCATCGGCATCTGGCTGCAGCTTCTCAATATAGCAGAAGAAAACGCCGCCATGCGCACCAGGCGCCAGATCGAATCCCATAGCGGGCTGGATCAGGTGGTGGGTTCGTTCTCCAATGCCTTTGCAGTGGTGGCCGCCGCCAACGTGTCGCCGGAAGCGGTACAGCACGCACTCGACACCATAGATGTGCAGCCCACCATCACCGCCCATCCAACCGAAGCCAAGCGCGTCACGGTTCTGGAAATCCATCGCCGAATTTACCTGAAACTCTATGAGCTCGAAAGCCCGCGGTGGACGCCGCGAGAGCGCCAGGCCCTGGTGAAGGCCCTGCGGAACGAAATCGACCTCCTGTGGATGACCGGCGAAATCCGGCTCGAGAAACCCACCGTGCAGCAGGAAATCCACTGGGGACTGCACTTCTTCCGTGAATCCCTGTTCGACCGCACGGCAACACTTTGCGACCTGATCGAGGCTGCGGTGCAGCGCCATTATCCCGAACTGCCGGCGCGCGTCCGGCCGCCACTCAAATTTTCGTCCTGGATTGGCGGCGACCGTGACGGCAACCCCTTCGTCACTGTCGACGTCACGCGCGCCGCCTTGGCTGAGAACCGCCGCGCCATCACCGGGCGGCTGGAGAAGCGGTTGATCGATCTCGCGCGGCTGGTCTCGGTGAGCGTCAATGAAATTACAATTCCCGCAGCCTTTCAGGACCGGCTCGACCTGCAACTGACGGCCTGCGGACAAGCCGATACGGTACGGAACCGCAATGCGCTGGAGCCCTTCCGGCTGTTCTTTTCCTGCCTGCAATTGCGGCTGGCCGCGACCATAGGGGATGGTTCCACGGCCAAACCTTTCGCCAACGCCGCCGAACTTGCCGCCGAACTCCTGGCGGCGGAACAGGCGCTGGCCGACGTGCAGGCTGTCTCGATTGCGTCGACGCTGGTTCGCCCGGTGCGCTGGGAAGTGGAAATCTTCGGCTTTCGCACGGTGAGCCTGGACATTCGTCAGAACACCACGGTGGTCAACCGCGTATTGGCTGAGATCTGGCGCAAGATGAACCCGGTGGCGGCGAACGGCCCGCCGGAAGCTGGAAGTGAAGCCTGGGTGCAATGGATCAATTCCGAGCTGCAAAAGCCCCTGGGCTTCCTGCCGCAGTTCCGCAACGTTTCCGAGGAGGCGCGGGAACTTCTCGATCTCCTCCTCCTCATCCGCGAAACCCTTGATGGGCCGGACCCGCAGGCCATCGGCTGCTTTATCCTGTCGATGACACAGAATGCCGGAGACGTGCTGGGGCTTTATCTTCTGGCGAAATACAGCGGTCTGTTCAGCGACGAAACGAGCCGCGAGTGCTGCCGGCTGCGCATCGTGCCGCTGTTTGAAACAATCGACGACCTGAGGCGAGCGCCAGCCATCCTGAAGGACCTGCTGGCAACACCGGTTGTGCGCGGTTCCGTGAAGGCTAATGGCGGGTGGCAGGAGTTGATGCTGGGCTATTCCGATTCCAACAAGGACGGCGGCTTCTTCTGCGCTAGTTTCGAATTGTTCGAAGCCCAGCGCAGCTTGATTCAAACCGGCCGCAAGGCGGGTGTCGAGGTAAGCTTTTTCCACGGCCGCGGCGGCTCGGTGAGCCGTGGTGGCGCTCCGACCGGACGCGCCATAGCGGCACAGCCGGCGGGCAGCGTCGGCGGCCGCATGCGGGTGACCGAGCAGGGCGAAGTTGTATCCTCCAAATTCGCCAATCGCGGCACGGCGCTCTATAACCTTGAACTTCTCGCCTCGAGCGTGTTTGTACACACCTTGAAGTCGCCTGAGGAAGCCGAACTCAAGCTCGTGCCCGAGCATCAGCAGGCCGTCGAGGCGATTGCCAGCGGGTCCTTTCAGCACTACCGGAAGCTGGCGGAAGATCCGGCGCTGATGTCCTATTTCCAGTGGGCATCACCGGTGGAGGAACTTGCCAATTTGAAACTAGGTTCCAGGCCCGCACGGCGCTTCGGCGCCAAAGGCATCGGCGATCTCCGGGCCATTCCGTGGGTTTTCGCCTGGAGCCAGAACCGCCATTTGCTCACGGGCTGGTACGGCCTGGGCTATGCCATCGACGACTTTTTGGTGCCGCGCGGCGGCGAAGGGTTGAAACTGCTGCGCGATATGTACAACCGCTCGCGCGGGTTCAGGCTCGCCGTCGATGAGGTGGAGAAGTCGCTGTTCCTTGCCGATATGGATGTGGCCGAGCAATACGCCAGCCTGGTTCCCGAACGAAATGACGGCGAGCGATTGTTCGCCCTCATCCGCCACGAGCATCGCCGGACCTCCCGGGCTATCCTGGAACTCACCGGCGAGCAGACCCTGTGCGAAAGATTCGAAGGTTTGCGCCGCCGCTTCGAACGGGTGCGCCCGATGGTCGATCAGGCCAACCGCTGGCAGATTGAACTGTTGCGCCAAACCCGCGCCGATCCGGGCCAGGAGGCGCTGATGATGCCGCTTCTGATGACCATGAACTGCATCTCGGCGGGGCTCGGCTGGACCGGTTAGCTGCCGTTCAGACTTGTGGCGAAGTTACGCTTTGGGAACCTTAGTTCCGCCACGGAGTTACATCATTCCTTACCACACAACACCGGGGCAATTCTTGCGTCCGGCTCCTGCGGAGTAAATGAATGAACATGTCCCGTTTAACGGCCAGCCTGCTGGCTATTTCTCTCTTTGCCATGCCGGCATTGGCGCAGGACGAAGCGACCGAAACCGAGCAACCGGCAGCCGAACAGACCCAGGAAGTTCCGGCGGAAGTTTTGGCGCTCCTGAGCGACAGCCGTCCCGCTTCCGAGCTTTCCGATGACGAACTGAAACAGCGTTTTCAACAGGCCCGCAAATTCTCCAAGACGGAGGGGCTCACGGGTGACATGAAACAGTCGCTGCAGGCCATGGCCAAGCGGGACCGCACCGAGATCGCCAGCCGCGAGCAGAATGCCAATCAGCAACAGCAAACCTCCGAACCGGCGCAGACCGAACAGAAGGTGGTGGAGGAACCGGTTGTCGAACAATCGGCGCCAGCTATTCCCGACGACGTACAGGCGCTGCTGAACGATGCGCGCCCGGCCTCCGAGCTTTCCGATGAAGAGTTGAAGCAGCGTTTCAGTTCGGCCCGCCAATTCTCCAAGATGGACGGGCTTTCCAAGGATGTGAAGCAATCCTTGCAGACCTTGGCCAAAGGCGCCCGCGTGGAAATCGGCAACCGCGAAGCCACGGCGGCGAAGCAGCCCTCCGCCACTGAAGAGACTCAAACGCAGACGGAAGTTCAGGCTGAGGAGCCAGCCAAAAAGACGATGCCGGTTGGCACCCAGGTGCCCGACGACGTGGCGGCATTTGTCGCAGACAAGCGGCCCGCCACCGAGCTTTCCGATGAGGAGCTCCTGTCGCGCGTCAAAACTGCGCGGAAGCTGTCGCAGAACAACGACCTTCCCGAAGACACCCGCAACGAACTCGCGACGATCCTGAAAGCGGCCCGGGCCGAGGCCCTGGTTCGCGGCCAGGCCGGCGAGCAGCCCGCGGTCGAGACTGAAACCCAAACTTCGACCGAGACGGTGGTGGAGCCGCAGCCGGAAACGGCTGCCGTGCAAACCGACCAGAAGCAGGTACAGACGCTCGACGGCAACCAGGCGAACCCCGAGGATGAAGCCAAGGCCAAGGCGTTTCTCAGCGATCCGGCAACCGCCGACAAGCTTTCCGACGCCGATCTGAAGGCACGCCTTGACGGCATGCGCGATCTGATGTCCGGCAACCGGCTTTCGCGCGACACTGAACGGGCGCTCCGCAAGAAGCTCCGGGCCGAGCGCGACGTGCTGCGCAACCGGGTCGCCGAAGTGGAAAACAAGAGCGATGACGCCGCCACCGGCGGCAAGAAGCGCGACAAGTCGAAGGACAAGACCAACTTTAATATCACCGTTGTGCTGGGTGACCGCAGGCCTTCCGACGATCTCGACGAGATCGAGCTGCGCCGCCGCATCGACGTCTATCGCGAAGCCTCTTTTGACGACCAATACGAGGAAGATGAACGCGACTATTGGCGGCAGACCATGGAACGCGACCGCCGCGTTCTGCGCCAGCGCATGATGGAGGATCGCCGCCGCCGCGCCAGCGAATTGCAGGATGACGACGAGGTCGATATCGATCTGGGGCTGGAGTTCGATCCCAACCGCAGCCAGCGCGATGTCTTCGCCGCTGAAGTGGACGACGAGGAGCTTGAGGACGTGCTCGCCGCACCGCCCCGCCGCAAGATCAACCGCCGCTATTCGGTCGAGGAAGTCGAATCAACGCCGGAGTTGCGCGACGCGCTGCCGCGGATCGAGATCGACACGGTGCATTTCGGTTTCGGCGAAGCTTTTGTCCGCGAGGAGGAGGTGGAAAACCTCGACCGTATCGCAGAGGTGATGGAGAAAATCCTGGCGAAACATCCCCGCGAGGTGTTCCTGGTCGAAGGACACACGGATGCGGTGGGTTCGAACGCTTCCAATCTGACGCTGTCGCGCGCTCGCTCCAAGGCGATCAAGGAGGCCTTGACCACCTACTATGTCATCGCTCCGGAAAACATCGAAACCGTGGGCTATGGCGAGCGCTATCTGAAAATCCCGACCGCCGAGCCCGAGCAGGAAAATCGCCGCGTGTCGGTGGCCCGCGCTACCTCGCTGGTGGGTGAACTCGACGAGTAAATAACCGCTCACCCTTGCAACTGCATTGGGCCGCCGGTATAGGGCGGCCCAACTGTTTTCAGCGATACAAGGGGGATTTATGGCCATCGAACGAACCTTCTCGATCATCAAGCCGGATGCCACCAGGCGCAATCTGACCGGGGCCATTAATGTTAGGATCGAGGGGGCAGGGCTTCGCATCATCGCCCAGAAGCGGGTAAAGTGGAAACTGGCCGATGCGCGCAAGTTTTACGCGGTGCATAAAGCGCGGCCGTTTTATAAGGACTTGGTGAAGTTCATGACCTCCGGCCCCATCGTGGCGCAGGTCTTGGAAGGCGATAACGCGGTGGCCAAGTATCGTGACATCATGGGAGCCACCAATCCGGTGAATGCCGATCCCGGCACCATCCGCAAGGACTTCGCGGAATCGATCGAAGCCAATTCGGTGCATGGGTCCGACAGCGCGGAGAATGCCAAAAAGGAAATCAGGATGGTGTTCAAGGCCGCCGAGATCGTGGGCTGAATCATGTGGACCGCCCTTTACATAGCTTCCATCGTTCTGGTGAACTGGCTGTTCGTGGTGTTGCCGCCGCTGGGGACGCCCTTTGGCCAGCTCAATCTGGCGACGCTGGTCGTGGGGGCGGTGTTCGTGCTGCGCGATTATGCCCAGCGCGAGGTGGGGCACAAGGTGTTGCTGGCGACACTCGCTGCCGGTGTCATCACTTGGTATATGGTCGATCCGTTTTTGGCGGCAGCTAGTCTCACGGCGTTCTTCATCTCGGAGATGGCGGACTGGGCGATCTATTCTTTCACCAGGCGGCCGTTGCAATCGCGCGTTCTGATTTCGAGCCTCGTCGCGGTGCCGCTCGATACCTTTGCCTTCCTTTACCTGATGGGCTTCCTGACGGTTGCCAGCTTCTCGGTGGAAGTGCTGAGCAAGGCCGTTGGTGTGATGATCGTGTTTTTGCTGCTGAGGGCTCGCTACCAAAAGTTGGCCGCGCCGGTGGCATGAGTGGGCCTGCGGCCTTTACCGATTTTCTCAGGAGCAGATGGCGGGCTTCGGCCCCGTCGCCGTGAAGCGCATGTTCGGGGGCGCCGGAATTTACCGCGACGGATTGATGTTCGCGCTGGTGGCCGACGATGTGCTCTATCTCAAGGCGATGATGCCACCAAGGCGGGCTTCGAGGCTGAAGGCCTTGGCCCTTTCACTTATGAAATGAAGGGCGGCAAAAAGACGATGATGTCCTATTGGCGGGCGCCGGAACGTTGCCTCGATGACGCCGATGAGATGGCGGAGTGGTGCCGCAGGGCTTATGCTGTGGCGCTGAAGGCGGCGAAGGCGAAGAAGCCTGCCAAGCGGAAGCGTTAGGGGCGGTTTCATATTCAAGCGAGCAAGGAGATTGGGATGGGATTCGATCAATATCATGAGCCGGCCGGTGAGTTGTCCAAAGAGGTGCGGACGTTTGCCCGTATGATGGCATCGCTGATCGAAGAGGCTGAGGCGATCAACTGGTATGAGCAGCGGATTTCGGTGGAGAAGGATGCGGGCGCCCGCGCCATCATGGAAAATGCGCAGAAGGAGGAGTTCAAACACTTCGGCATGAACCTTGAATTTCTGCTGCGGCGGAAGAAGGATTGGCGGACCGAGATGAAGGAGATTCTCTTTACGAGGGGCGATATCGTCAAACGGGGCGAGGCGGGGGAAAAGAAGGTCGACTGAGTTGCGGCTCACTCATCCCCGTCCGCGATAGGGCGCAACGCCCTGGTCGGGGAGCCACAGGCCCTTGGGCGGGGAGCCCGTCTGCCAGAAGACATCGATGGGAATGCCGCCGCGCGGATACCAGTAGCCGCCGATGCGCAGCCATTTGGGCTTGAGGTCCTTGACCAGCCGCTTGCCGATGCCCACGGTGCAATCCTCATGGAAGGAGCCGTGATTGCGGAAGGAGCCGAGATAGAGCTTGAGCGACTTCGATTCGACCAGCCACTTGGCCGGCACATAGTCGATGACGAGATGGGCGAAATCCGGCTGGCCCGTCATCGGGCAAAGGGAAGTGAATTCCGGCGCCACGAAACGCACCACGTAAGGCTGGCCCTCGTGCGAATTGGGCACGCGTTCGAGGATCGCCTC
>JBKKDI010000120.1:0-6442 GCA_046708645.1 Aestuariivirga sp. | reverse complement strand
TCCTCTCCCCGCTTCGCCGGGCGAGGACATTTGGAGTGCAATCGCTTCTGTAGCCGGACAGCAGCGCGTCAAGTGCGGGCATGATGAGAAAATTCGGTTAGGCGATAGCCTGGGCGCGCAATTCTATCGCGGGGCAACGGTTCATGACAACTTTGATGCCGGCGGCTTCCGCTCGCGCCGCGGCAGAATCGTCGCGCACCGCAAGTTGCATCCAGATTACTTTCGGCTTCGGATCGACCGACATTGCCTCGTCGACAACCGTTCCGGCCGCGTCCGAATTCCGGAAAACGTCCACCATATCGATGGCAACAGGAACATCTTTCAGCGCTGCATAGACATTCCGCCCATGGATTTTCCCACCCGCGTATTTCGGATTGACTGGGATCACCTCGTAGCCCTTGCCAAGCAGAAATTTCATCACATCATGGGAGGGCCGCGCCGCGTTGGCGGAAGCTCCCACCATCGCGATGGTCTTCACACTTTTCAGGATGCCGCGAATATAGTCGGGATCGTAACTGTCGTGATTCATGGCAATTGTAAGTGGCCGGAGGGGTCGAGCGGCCACGCCGGGTTATAGGCCACCTCCCACAAATGGCCGTCGGGATCGGCAAAGTAGCCGGAATAACCGCCCCAGAAAACTTTCTGCCCTGTTTTCAGAATAAGCGCACCCGCGCTGCAGGCGTGGTCGATGATCGCATCGACGGAAGCTTCGTTTTCGGCGCTCCAGGCGAGAGACACGCCCCGAAATTGCGGCACAGGCGCTGCCGTCACATGGGCATCTCCGGCAAGCGCGTCATGGCCGAAGAGGCCAAGAACAATACCGTTGGCTTCAAAGAAAGTGACGTCGGCACTACTGGCCGAGGAGGCAACCAAACCAAGTCTCTCATAGAAGGCGCGCGACCGCTCCATGTTGGTAACGCCTAGGGTTACAAGGTTGATACGGGGCTTCATTGATCGAACCATTCAGGTTTTCGTTTGTCGATGAAGGCGGCGATGCCTTCCTCGGCATCGCGCCTCAGCAAATTTTCGGCCATCACTTGTGCTGTCAGGGCATAGGCGTCTTCGAGATTGAGCCCCTGCTGTTCATGAAACGCCGCCTTGCCCATCTTGATTGTCATCTGCGATTTCGAGGCGATCTTGCGAGCAAGTTCCGTTACCGCTTCCGCAAGCATGTTGGGAGACACAACGCGGTTGATGAGGCCGATGCGCTGGGCATGATCGGCCGACACCGTATCGCCCGTCAGCAGCATTTCCATCGCATGCTTGGGCGCCACATCGCGCGACAGGGCCACCATGGGCGTTGAACAGAAGAGGCCGATGTTGACGCCTGGCGTGCAGAAGCCTGCGGTGTCGGCGGCGATGGCGAGATCGCAGCTTGCCACAAGCTGGCAGCCCGCAGCACTTGCCAGTCCTGCCACTTCCGCGATGACGGGCTTCGGGTGGCGCACGATCGCCGCCATCAGCCCGGCGCAGGCGCGGAAGAGGGTGGTGAAATAGGCCTCTCCCTTGTCGGCGTCGGCCCGATGCGCCGTGATCTCCTTGAGATTGTGTCCTGACGAGAAGGCGGGGCCGGTGGCGGCGATCACGATGACCCTGACCGCTGGATTGACGGCTCCCTCGCTCAGGGCTTCCTGAAGTGCTGCCATCATGGCTTCCGACAGGCTGTTGCGCGTGGCCGGATCGTTGAGCGTCAGGCGGAGGATGCCGGATGCCAGTTCGGTGATAACCAGACCCGTCATTCTTCCACGGTTTCGAGCTGTTTCAGTTTCTCGGCATAGGCGGGATCCTTGATCAACTCGGCGACGACCGTGCGGTTGTTGTCCGAGGGGATCATGGCATTGAGGGAATTGATCATCCGCGCTTTCAGATCCTGTGCCAAAGCCGTGTCAGCCTCGATCTCGCCGATCTGCTCCTTGATTTCAGCGGTCGGATCGTCGGTAAAGCCCGTATAGGCGAAACCGAGCGTGGTGATGGCGGTGTTCCAGTCATCGACGTTGGCAAACCCTGCCGCCTTGATGTCGGCTTCGAAGTCCTTCCCTTGCGGGTTCTGGTCGACGAAATCCTGCAAATTTTCAGAACTCTCAAGGTCCGTCCCTGCGTATTTTGTTTTGACCAGCACGTAGGAATCGATGGCGTGGCGCGCGATGTCGAGGGTGAGTTCGATGGTCTTGATTTCCGGAATCTCGCCCAGGCTCATGTCATCGGGCGCAATTGCGCTGTCATCGGCGGGCGGTTCTGGAGTCCGCGCCGTCAGGTCTTCCGCTGGCGCACGCAGATCGGCGTCCGGTTCCGGAAGCTTCAAGGGCTCGGCGACCGCGGGTTGCTGGAGGGTTTGATCGGTGGTTGGGAGCCGCGATTCGTCTTTTTCGGCGGCCGGTGCGATGGGCGGAATTACCGCCAGAACACCGATCACAAAGGCTACTCGAAGCAGCGTCGCCATAGGCGGATTCCCGTTGGAAATGAGATTATGGGACGTCCAGTTGGCGGAAAAGTGTCAACGAGAGTTATAGGCCTCCTGTTGCATTCGCGCAACAAACATGTGGTATAGAGATACCACATCAAAAATATCCACGATTTACCGGCTTTTCCTTGACACGAAGTGGCTGTGTGTTATGAGCCGCGATCGAACTATTGCAAACCCCAATGCCTGAGATATTCGCATGAAAACCTATACGGCGAAGGCCAAGGACATCGTGAAGAACTGGGTGCTGATCGACGCCGAAGGCCTGATCGTTGGCCGGGCGGCCGCCATCATCGCCAACCGGCTTCGCGGCAAACACAAGCCCACCTTCACGCCCCACATGGATTGCGGCGACAATATCGTCGTCGTCAATGCGGACAAGGTGGTGCTTACCGGCCGCAAGCGCCAGCAGAAAACCTACTACTGGCACACCGGGTTTCCCGGCGGCATCAAGGAACGCAAGGCGGACAAGATTCTTGATGGCAAGTTTCCCGAGCGGGTGCTCGAGCAGGCGGTCAAGCGCATGCTCCCCGGCGGCCCCCTGAAACGCCAGCAGATGACCCATTTGCTTCTGTACAAGGGTGCCGACCATCCCCATCAGGCCCAGAGCCCGGTGAAGCTCGACATCAAGGCGATGAATCCCAAGAATACGGCGAGAGGCTGACGCACATGGCTGAACCAACCACATTGGCAAATCTCGGACAGGCCATGGGCCTTGCTCCCACCGCCGCGCCGGACGTGGCCCCCGTCAAGCCGAAACTTGATGCCAAGGGCCGCTCCTATGCGACGGGCCGCCGCAAGAATGCTATCTCCCGGGTTTGGATCAAGCGCGGTTCCGGCAAGATCACCGTGAACGGCAAGACGATCGAGACCTACTTCGCCCGCCCCGTGCTCCGCATGCTGGTGCAGCAGCCGCTGGTGAGCGCCAATCGCGCCACCCAGATCGACATCGAATGCACCGTCAACGGCGGCGGTCTTTCCGGGCAGGCCGGTGCCGTGCGCCACGGCATTTCCCGGGCGCTTACTTACTTCGAGCCCGAGCTTCGCTCCCTCCTCAAGAAGGCGGGCTTCCTGACCCGCGACAGCCGCGCGGTGGAGCGCAAGAAATACGGTCGCGCCAAGGCCCGCCGCAGCTTCCAGTTCTCCAAGCGCTAAATTAAAAAAGAGGAAGGCCCGGGCGGGGGGTCCCGGGCCTTCAATGAGTCTGCTTATGGCAGGGGAGGGGAAGGCAGACTCACGACTTGGGTTTGTCTTCGCGATCGGTTTTGCCCTTTTCTGTAACGATCAACTCATCCTCCACCACCGGAATGACCGTCAGGTTTTCCGTGGTGAAGGTTTCGGTGCGCGACAGGGTGAGCGTATCCGCCGCCGGAACGAAAGTGGCGCCGGAAGCAAGAAAAGTCGCGGCCATAAGAGTTAAGGCAAGGGGCTTCAGCATTTCCGCTCTCGTTCAGGCTTTAAACTGGCCTGTAATTAGTGGTTGCAGGGGTGATTGCGAATCAACTCGGGGCACAAACGCTTGAACCAAAAACGGTCTAACGCCAGATGCTTGATTTGGTTCCCGGGAAAAACATCAAAAATGATCGCGGCCTCGTGAACGCCGGAGATGGCTAGGTTATCCGCCCCTGACCCTGACATAGGAGCCGGGTGCGTCCTCTAGGGTTTTAAGTTTGCCGCCGCCTGGCTGACGCGAGGGAAACTTCGGCCCCGAGCGCTGGCCAATCCACTCAAGCCAATCGGGCCACCAGGAGCCTGCGTGCTCGGTGGCACCCTTGAACCAGTCCTCGATTGTGGCTGTGGGTTCCGGGTTGGTCCAATACTGGTATTTGTTGGCGCCGGGCGGATTGACCACGCCCGCGATATGACCGGAGCCTGACACCACGAGTTTCGTCTCGCCACCCATGAAGCGCCCGACACGGAACGCCGAGGCCAAGGGGGCTATGTGATCTTCGCGCGCCGCCAGATTATAGGCTGGCACCTTCACCTTCTTGAGGTCGATCCGCACATTATCCAGCACCATTTTGCCCTGGGAGAGCTTGTTGGCCATGCAGCATTCGCGTAGATAGAAAGAATGAACGCCAGCCGGCATCCGGGTTGAATCGGCATTCCAGTAGAGAAGATCGAAGGGCAGGGGATCCTTCCCCAGCATGTAATTGTTGACGACGTGCGACCAGATCAAATCGTTGGAGCGCAGCATGTTGAAGGCATCCGCCATACGGTCTCCCGGCAGATAGCCCTTATCCGCCATGCGGTCCTCGATCCACTTGACCTGATCTTCATCGACGAACACCAGGAGATCGCCGGCCTTCTCGAAATCGACCTGGGTGGTGAGGAAGGTGACGGAATTGACGCGGTTGTCGTTCTTCGCCGCCATGTAGCCAAGCGAGGCCGCCGTCAGCGTGCCGCCGATGCAATAGCCGACGACGTTGACCTTCTCCGCCGCCGTCGCGTCCTGCACTGCCTGGAGGGCGGTGAGAAACCCGTCGCGCATGTAATCGGAAAAACTCTTGCGGCTCTGGCCCTCGTCCGCATTCACCCATGAGACCACGAACACGGTGAGGCCCTGCTCGACGGCCCAGCGTATAAAGGATTTTTTCGGGTTGAGATCGAGGATGTAGAACTTGTTGATCCACGGCGGGAAAATGACCAGCGGAATGGCATAGGACTCAGGCGTCGTTGGCGCGTATTGGATGAGCTCGAAAATCTCGCTGCGGAAGATTACTTTGCCGGGCGTCATGGCGATGTTGCGGCCGATCTCGAAGGCATCCGTGTCCGATTGCTTGATGCGGAGCCTGCCGCCGCCCGCCTTCATGTCTTCCTCGAGATGCTTCAGCCCCTCGATCAGATTGGCGCCGTTGGTGGCGAGCGTGGTGCGAAGGATTTCCGGATTGGTCAATGCGAAGTTGGACGGCGACAGCGCATTGGCGATCTGCTCCACATAGAAGCGGGCCTTGTGGCGGGTGTGATCGTCGAGGCCTTCGGCGTTCTTGACCAGATCCTGGGCCCATTGGGCCGAGATCAGATAGAACTGCTTGAGGAAATCGAAGATGGCATTTTCCTGCCAGTCCTTGTCCTTGAAGCGCTTGTCGGCGCGGGCGGGCGTGGTCACGGGCGGCGAAGCCGCTTCCCCCAAGAGGCGCGCCCAGGCATTCTGCCAGAGCTGGGTGTAGCCCGCCCAGAGCTGCATCTGGGCCTCCATCAATTTCTGCGGATCGGCCATATAGGCTTGCCCCACCGCACCCAGCGTCTTGGCGACCTGGTCCATCGGCGTCACCTGGGTTTCGGTTTCCCGCGAGGCTAGATCGGGCCGCTCGGCCACGATGCGCGCAATCGCCGCCGCCTGCTCGAACACTTTCGCCATGTTCTGCGCGAACTGCACCGGATCGGCGAGCTTGAAATCGGCGGGGCCGGTTTTGGAGGGATCGTTCATGGCCGTGTCATCAGTTGGCTTTGCGGTACTTTAATAGCGAAGTGGGCGGAGGCATATCTCAATTTATTCCGCCGCTCCTCGCGCTGAGGTGCTTCGCCGAAGGCAAAGCCTCGAAACGCCGTGAGAGTCTCCAAGGGGCCCTTCGAGGTCGGCTCCGCCGGGCACCTCAGGGTGAGGAAATCTTGGGCGCTCTTTTCATTTGTCATCGCCGGATTCATTGCGGCGACCCATTGTGCCGATGTTGGAATGTCTGAATTTGGGTTTGCCATGGGTCCCCGGAACAAGTCCGGGGATGACAAAGTTGGGGATGAGCTTCAGCCATAGCTCCGCCGCTTGTGGCGCCGGTTATGCCGGCGGCCGGGGGAGATTTCGGTCCCTTCTTCCTGAGAAGGGTTGCGTGGACGCAAAGTCGACGCAGAATGCCGGTCGTGCCGTCCGGCTGGTGGCGCAACCTGCGCCCACGCTTTTGCGGCGGTTTTAGCCTCAAGGCTTGCTCTTGCAGAGCCCCAGATCGCACGGTTTCCTAAGTTTGCCGCTGGGGTTGTTTAGCC
>JBKKDI010000119.1:0-13605 GCA_046708645.1 Aestuariivirga sp. | reverse complement strand
TTCGCCCATGTGTTCCTGCCGGGCACCTCGTTCCTCGAGAAGGACGGCACTTTCACCAATGCCGAGCGCCGCATCAACCGCGTGCGCCAGGTGAGGGAGCCCATGCAGGGCAAGCACGAGTGGCAGGCGGCCTGCGAGATCGCCACACTCATGGGCTATCCCATGAATTACAACAACGCTGCCGAGATCATGGACGAGATTGCCCGCGTGACGCCCACATTCGCCGGCGTTTCCTTCGACAAGCTCGACCGGCTGGGCTCCGTCCAGTGGCCGTGCAACGACAACGCGCCGGAGGGAACGCCCATCATGCATGTGGGCGGCTTCGTGCGCGGCAAGGGCCGCTTCATGATCACCGAATTTGTGCCGACGCCCGAGCGTACCAACCGCTCCTTCCCGCTGATCCTGACGACGGGCCGCATTCTCTCGCATTATAATGTGGGGGCGCAGACGCGGCGCACGGAGAACGTGGTCTGGCATCCGGAAGACGTGCTCGAAATTCATCCTCACGACGCGGAAGTTCGCGGCATCGCGGAAGGGCAACTGGTTTCCCTCGCCAGCCGCATGGGGGCCACGACGCTTAAGGCTGTCATTTCCGAACGCATGCCGCAGGGCGTCGTTTACACCACCTTCCACCACCCGGTGACCGGCGCCAATGTCATCACCACGGAATTTTCCGACTGGGCAACGAACTGTCCGGAATACAAGGTGACGGCGGTGCAGGTGACGCTCTCCAACATGCAGTCCGACTGGCAAAAGGAATGGAACGAGCGCGAGGAAGAGAACAAGCGGATCGGCGAACCGCTGGTGGCGGCGGAGTGAATGAACGCGCCGGTAAAAACCCATCCCTCCCCCGCAACGCCCGGGGCAGAAAAGACATCGAAGCCCGTCACCGGCACGCTGCATTCGCTTAGCGGTCCCGCGCGCGTCACCTGGCAGGTGCCGGAGGAAGTGCCTATCGCCATTCTCTTCAACTCCGCACCCTATGCGGTGATGATGGCAACGCCAGCCGACCTCGACGATTTCGGCACGGGCTTCGCGCTGGCCGAGGGCATTGTTGCATCGGCTTCGGACATTCGCGGCATTCTCGCCCTCCCGTCTGAACAGGGCCTCGCCGTCGATCTCGCGGTCGATGATGCGAAACTCAATCGGGACCGCATGGTGAAGCGCAGCCTCGAGGGCCGCGTCGGCTGCGGCCTCTGCGGCATCGAGGACATCAAGGATGCGATCCGGTTACCTTCCGGAAAAGTGCGGCAGGTCAAGCTTTCACAGCAGGCCGTGGCGCGGGCCTATGAAGCGCTACCCCGCCATCAGCCGATGAATGCCATAAACCGCACGGTACATGCGGCCGCTTGGTGCTCAGCAGCAGGAGAAATTCTGCTGTCGCGCGAGGACGTGGGCCGTCACAATGCGCTCGACAAGCTCATCGGCGCGCTGGCCCGCAAAGGAACCGATCTGGCCTCGGGCTTCGTTCTCATGTCGAGCCGCTGCAGTTTCGAGCTGGTGCAGAAATGCGCGATCGCCGGCATCGGAGCCCTTGCCACCGTATCGGCACCCACCGCGCTTGCGCTCTCGCTTGCCAAACAGGCGCATCTCAAATTGGCCGCCCTGTCGCAACGCGGCGTCATGATTTTCGATGAGGACTGAACACCAATGGAAACCCACGACATGGTGCGCATGGCCAACCAAATCGCCGATTTCTTCCGGGGCTATCCCCATGACGACGCCGTGAAAGAAACCGCCGAGCACATCAACCGTTTCTGGGCGCCCCGCATGCGGAAGGCCTTCTTCGAACACATGGCCAAGGGCGGTGAAGGTTTCGATCAGCTGGTGAAGGAGTCGACACCGCTGGTGCGAAAGGTCAAGGCTGACGCGGCTTAGTTAGAGATCTTCCTCACCCTGAGGTGCGAGCGGAGCTAGCCTCGAAGGGCCGGCCGGACGTTGGCAATGCTTCCAGGCTTTGCCTGACGGCAAAGCACCTCAGCATGAGGAATATTGTTAGGTCTTGACGCGCCGCTTGGCCTTGGGAAGCCGCCAGAGGTGGTCGACGAGATCGTCGACGCTGATGCCGTCTTCGGAATAGGCGATGCCCGATACGGCAATGCCCGCCTCCGCCACCGTTTCGGGCGTGCCCGAAACCAGCGGATGCCACCAGGACAGGGGTTTTCCCTCATCGAGCAGGCGATAGGCGCAGGTGGCGGGCAGCCAGCCAAGCGATCCCACATTCTCCGGCGTCAGCGTCACGCAATCGGGAACGCGGGCGGCGCGATTGGCATAATCGGTGCAGCGGCAGGTACCGAGGTCGAGCAGCTTGCAGGCGGCGCGGGTGTAGAGAAATTTTCCGGTGTCCTCGTCTTCGAGCTTGTTGAGGCAGCAACGGCCACAGCCATCGCACAGGGATTCCCACTCGCCACGAGTCATTTCGGTGAGGGACTTGGTCTTCCAGAATGGGTTATGCTCGGCCATGCTTCAGTTTTCTCCCTCCCCTTGCGGGGAGGGATTAAGGGGGGTCGCTCCGCTCTTATCAAAGAAATACGGGAAAGTCTTTTGCGAGACCACCCGGCCCCCACCCCTACCCCTCCCCGCAAGGGGGAGGGAGAAAAATTTTGGGAATGGGTCGCGATGTTCTAGAATGCTAGGCTTGTTGAGTTCCAAGAGGTTTAGATGAAACTTGTGCGATTGCTTGCTCTGTGTTCTGCTCTTGTCGTTCTTGCGGCGCCCGCCCATGCCCTTAAATGCTCATCCGGCCCCGCTGGATTTGAAAAGTGGCTTTCCGAATTCAAGTCGGTGGCGAAGCAAAAAGGGATTTCGGCGCGCGCTCTCAGCCACCTCGATGGACTGACCTACGCCACGGCGGTGATCCGCGCCGACCGCAATCAGAAGCATTTCAAGCAGAGCTTCGAGCAATTTTCGAGGCGCATGATTTCGGGAGGCCGTATTTCAAAAGGCCGCGCGCTCCTGGCCAAACACGCCAAATCCCTGGCCCGGATCGAGGCGGCCTATGGTGTGCCTCCGGAAGTGATCGTCGCCATCTGGGGGCTGGAGACCGACTACGGCGCCAACATGGGCAAGCTCCCCGTGCTGCGCTCGGTGGCGACGCTGGCCTACGATTGCCGCCGCACCGAACGTTTCCAGAACGAGCTCATGTCAGCCCTGATGATCATCCAGCGCGGCGACATGAGTGCGGGCGAACTCAAAGGTGCCTGGGCCGGGGAAATCGGCCAAGCGCAATTCATGGCGTCGAGCTATGTCAACTTCGCCGTCGACGGGGATGGCAACGGCCGGGTCAATTTGATCCGCAGCCAGATTGATGTCATGGCGTCCATCGCTTCGTATCTGCGCGGCCACGGCTGGCGGGCAGGCGCTGGTTACGGGCCGGGCCAGCCCAATTTCCGGGTGATCGCCGAGTGGAACAAGGCCACGGTCTATCAAAAAACCATCGCCGCCTTCGCCAAGCGGCTGGCCAGTGGTTAACCGCCCGTGCAAGGAATACTGGCGGAGCGCGCCGATTCGTTCTAATTTAATTGAAATGGAATGAAGAAGGCGGGCCCGCGACGGCGGCGCGATTTCGACACATTCGCTCCATAGCTATCAACCGCCCGGTGAACTGGTGCAGATTGTGTTGAAGTCTTTCTATAAATCCGCCGCGCGCCGCCTCTGGAAGCATGACGCCACTTTCAGCTCCAGTGTTTTTGAAACGTGGGACTGGCTCAAACGGGCGGGATCGGCTTACTCATCCTTCCTCTACCGTTTCCGGGTGCGGGGCGTCCCACGCGTTGTGGTCGACATCGCGGACGATTTCGCCACCTTCGGCACAATTGGCGCTTTCGCGCTGCTGGCCTATGCGCTGCCGCCCTTCTCGGGCACGGGGGATGTGTGGAACCGGGGGCGCGAATATGCCGTCACTTTCACCGATGTAAACGGCGAAATCATCGGGCGCCGCGGTATCCGGCAGGACGACGCCCTGCCCCTTGCAGACATTCCGCCCCACATGATCAAGGCGGTGCTCGCCACCGAGGATGCGCGCTTTTTCGATCATTTCGGCGTCGATGTGATCGGCACCTTCCGCGCCATCCTGCATAACGCCAAATCCGAAGGCGGCTTGCAGGGCGGCTCTTCGCTCACCCAGCAGGTGGCGAAGAACCTGTTCCTGTCGCCGGAGCAGACGATCCGGCGCAAGGTGCATGAAGCTTTCCTGTCGATGTGGATCGAGGCGCGCCTCAGCAAGCAGGATATCCTGAAGCTCTATCTCGACCGCTCCTATCTCGGCGGCGGCAATTACGGCGTGGAAGCCGCCTCGCAGTATTATTTCGGCAAGTCGGTGCGCGATGTGACGCTGCAGGAGGCGGCGATGCTCACCGGCCTGTTCAAGGCGCCGTCGAAATTCGCGCCCCATGTCGCCATCGAGTCGGCGCGGGGGCGCGCCAATGTGGTGCTCTATCGCATGCTCGACGTGGGGTTCATCACCCAGGGCGAATTGCTGCAGGCCAGGCGCGAGCCGGCATCCGTCATTACACAGAGCATTACCGACAACCCGAACTGGTTCCTCGACAAGGCCTACAGGGATACGATCGCGCTCATCGAGGCCAAGGGTTTGACCAGCGAATATGTGATCGAAGTGAAGACGACGATCGACATGAAGCTGCAGACCGCCATGCAGAAGATCATCAACGATCAGCTGGCGGCGGAAGGCCCGCAATACCACGCCACCCAGGCCGCCGCCGTCACCATGACGCCGGAGGGCGCCGTCAAGGCCATCGTGGGCGGGCGGGATTACGAGGAGAGCCAGTTCAACCGCGCCACCGATGCGTTGCGGCAGTCGGGTTCGGCATTCAAGCCCTTTGTGTATCTCGCGGCACTTCGCAAAGGTTACAAGCCAAGCGATGTGGTGCTCGATGGCCCCGTTTCCGTGGGCAAATGGTCGCCGCGAAATTATTCCGGCAAATATGGCGGGCGCACCACGCTGACCAATGCATTGGCGAAGTCCTACAACTCGGTGCCGGTGCGGCTGATGATCGACATCGGGCGCAAGCCCATCATCGAGACAGCACACCTCGTCGGCATCCGCGGCGAACTGGAGACGTGGGCGCCAATGGTGCTCGGCACCAGCTCGCTCACGCTCATCGATCTCACGACGGGCTATGCGACCTTCGCCGCCGGCGGCAAGCTCACGACGCCCTACACGATCCTGGAAATGCGCCGGGCCAATGGTGATGTGATTTACCACCGCGCCGAGGACGCCGTTGAACCGCCGCCGCAGGTGGTGCCGCAGGAGACGATCGCCGATCTCAATTCCATGCTGAAGGAAGTCGTGAAATCGGGAACCGGGCGGAAAGCCGATCTGGGATTTGCGCCCCAGGGCGGCAAGACCGGGACCAACCAGGGCTATCGCGACGCCTGGTATATTGGCTTCACCGCCCACAATGTGACCGGTGTGTGGTTCGGTAACGACGATTTCTCTCCGATGAACGAGGTGACCGGAGGCCTCATTCCGGCGCCGACGTGGAAGAGCATCATGCTGGTGGCGGAGGCCGGTCGACAACCCGAGGGCCTCGCCGGCATTCCCTACGATGACAGCTATGCGGAAGCCGCGGTCGCGAGTGCGGGAGATCCCGTTGCAACGCCGGATGAAACGGACCAAGCGGTGCTGACGGAGGCCACGGCAACCGAAGATGACGTGTCGCAAGTCCTGAAAGGCATGTTCGATCTGTTTGAAGAAGAAAAACCCGCCAAGCGCAAAGCCAAGGTCAAGACCGCGAGGGCGAAAACCGATACGCTGATCTTGCGCAATCCGGATAGCGATCCGGAAGCCGATAGAGAAGCCGGTGAGCGGCGGTCGTTACTGGATTCGATCTTCGGTTCGCTTGACAAGCCGGAAAAGCCCCGGAAGAGAAAGCCGCTGTTCAGCTATTAGGCGGCATGAGTCTTGACTGACGCGAAATCGAAATTTTCATCCTTTTTTTTCCTTCTCCCCTTGCGGGAGAAGGTGGATCGCGCCGCAGGCGCGAGACGGAAGAGGGGGTTGGTTCAGCGAGTCTCGTCAAGTACGTTACAGGCTGAACTACCCCCTCTTCCGGCGCTTCGCGCCACCTTCCCCCGCGAGGGGGGAAGGAATGTTTTTTGTTTTTTCGGGACTGCGCCGACGTGAAAGGAATTCTCGACGGTTCGATATTTCTGGTGGCCGGGGCGCTGGCGGGGCTGGCAAGCGCCATTGCCGTCATCGAGTTCTATAGCGCCACGCCGGTCGAACCGGGGAGTCCGTGGCGGAGTTGGGACGTTTCGCCGGACAGTAATGTCCGGCCTTACGCTTTGGATCATTTTCTGATGGCCGGCAGATTTCCGCCCGCGGCGGGGCAGATGCGCGAATTCTCGGCCCATGCGACAAGCGAGGGCGTGCTTAGCGGGACTTGCAACTACCTTCTCACTGCAAAACAGGCACCATCCCTGTGGTGGACCCTGGCGGTTTTTTCCAGCGAAAGTTCAGGTCCAGCACACAACACAGTCCTAACCGCCGACACGGCCGTGACCGAGAGCGACGGCTCGCTTCGCGTCGCTGTGTCGCGTTCGCCATCCACCGGCAACTGGATAAGGCCTCCCTCGGCAAGCGGCTTCACGATCCTCTACACCATCGCCGAGCCTTCTTCCGATCTGTCACGGGGGCCTCCGCCGATGTTCGCCATTGAACGGAGCGGCTGCTAGAGATGCGCAAACTCTACTGGTTAGCCGCAGCCATCTTCCTCGCCATGGGCATTCACGCGGCCTTCGTGCTGGCCATGCCGGCCTTCGTGCTGAAGCGCTCCATCGCAAGGATCAGCGACGAGAGCGGGACCAATGCGTTCTTCGTCCTCTCCGCGGAGGAGCAGAGGCGGCTGTTTCCGGCCTATCCGCCACTGAGCGCCGTGGGCGCGTGCGCGTTCGATGTGGCGGAGGGTCCGGTCGATTTCTCGGCCGACATGCCCCCCGGGTTCTGGACGCTGACAATCTATTCAAGTTCCGGCAAGGTGCTCTATGCCTTGAACGATAGCCAATCGGGCACCGCGCGTTTCACCGTAAAACTCAAGAGGGCGCCGGGTCTCCTTGAAATACTATCGAAGACAGGGCCCGACGATCCTGGAACCATGACCGGCTGGAACGTGAGCACATCGGAGCCTACGGGGTTGGCGGTTCTGTGGCAGCCGGTTTCCGAAGCGGCACTGCGTCCCGGCATCATCCGCAGCTTCGGCAAAACAATTTGCAAATCGTCGGGCTGAAAAGTTACTTCGTGACTTCGAAAATTTGGAAAGATTACCCCCTCGGCGAATGCGGCCTGGCTCAGCGCGCCGAGCGGGGCTTGGAAGGCGTTTGCCGTTCCTTGAGGCGCAAATCCGGCCGTTCGATTCTGACGCCTGGAAAAATGATGACGTCGGCTGAAGCGCCGGTTTCGTCCTTGGCCGCCTTGCCTATCCGGTTTGCTGGAAACTCGATGACAGCACTCATGGGTTTCTCTCGTTCGAAACACCGGGCCGATCGCACGATGCCATGCCGCCAATTAAGACGTTATAGTGTTAACAATTGCCTAAGCAGTTGCACCAGACCCGCTATCCGGAAACGGCAACGAGTCCGGCGGTGCCAATGCGGTCCTCGATTTCAACGATCCAGATATCGGGATCCGCCGCCGCGCGCTTGCTCAACACGCGATCAATGGCCTCCTGACTTGCCGGAAATGCAAGTTCTTCAAACCAGCGGCGCTCGCCGTGCTCGTCGTAGGCTGGGCCAGGTGCTGGGCCAAAGAAATGAAACGTGCCGTCGAGATGATTGACGATCACGTAGACGGCGCCCGCCTCAACGGCGCCCTTGCGAATCACGGCGCCGAAATGCCCTTGGGCCTGCCAGCGCCGGAGAAACGCGCTCACCCATATCCCGCTTCTGAGGCGCATTGCGGCTAGTCGGAGTTCAGCTCCGACTGGCCGCTCAGCTTGCCAAGCTCCGTGAGCAGCGCGCCGGAGATTTCGCCCGTTTCCTCGAGGCCCCGATCACGTTGAAAGAGCTTGATGGCGGCGCGCGTCTCATCTGTCCGTTCACCGTTGATCTCGCCGGGGCTATAAGCGAGTTCGGCCAACGCGGTCTGCACTCGCCTGACCCGCGCCCGTATTGCGGCGCCCGGGTCCGGCTCCAGGCTGCCGGTAAACAACGACGCCTCGGTAATTTGACGCATATAACGGATATGTTCGGCAAGTCCGGTCGAGGGCTCGCCCGTCACTTTCAATCCCATGGCATTTTGATAGGCCTCGATGGCCTGACGCGTTTTCTTTCCCACGACGCCATCGACAATGCCCTTGTAGTAGCCGCTCGCCAGGAGTTGGCGCTGGACCTCCTCCACCGCCGGGTCGTATTTGAGCTGGATGATGCTGCCCGCATCCACTTGCAGACGGGTGGTGGCCCCTCGCGGCGAAACGGGCACTTGCGCAAAGAGCGCATTGTGAAGAACGGCCGCGCTGATAATGGCCATGGCCGCACCGGCGAAGACTGAAGCAGGCCGGACCCGGCGGCCTTCATCATCAATCACGTCGCGCATTCAACACACCTAAATTCACCGATGCAGAACCCCTGGCCAAAATGCAGCATTGGGGGTTAACGCTCCCTTTCCATTGGCGCGCCGTCGAGTGCTGCTGGCCTGGCCCTTATAGTTAATTCCGTATTGCGGAAAAATCCAAACTTGTATTCAAAATCCGCAACGGGGGTTTATCGGAACGAAACGGCTTTCCCATAAGAAATAAGGCCAGGATGAAAAGGTGCGGGGATGCGTATCTTTAGAACATTGATATTGTTGATGGGCGTTGCGGTGCTGATGCCGTCGCCGCCCGAGGAAGCGACGCCGCAAGCGGCGGCGGAAGTTTCAACGCCCGGCCTGTTCGGCAGCGCCACCATGGCGATCGCTGATGCCGCAACGTTCTGCAGCAGGCAGCCGCAGGTGTGCCAAACCGCCGGTTACGTGGCCGGCAAACTGCAAGCCAAAGCCAAGTACAGTGTGCGGTTGATCTATGACTGGGCTTCCGAGTCCAGCGCCCTGCCGCAAGCGCCGCCGCTCAGCCACCAGGCCAGTGCTGATCCCATCAGAACCGGAACAGTCGCTGTGGCGCGGGTTGGAGGCCGGAAAGAGAGCCAATCCAGCCTGCGGATCGATGATCTGATCCCGCCTTGGCGGGGACCCGGCGCCCACAAGAAAAGTTGAGAACATCGCCGCTATTGCCTATGTGTTGGATCGGCAATGGACTTGGGCGAGGATGCAGCTCGAAACTCTCAAATCGGATTTCGAACTTCTCGATGACTGGGAAGACCGCTATCGCCATGTGATCGAGCTTGGCAAGGATCTGCCACCCCTCGACGATGGGGCGCGGACCAGCGCCAACAAGGTCCGCGGTTGCGCCAGTCAGGTCTGGCTGGTGTCCCGGATCTCCGGTCCACCTTCCGATCCTGTGGTCACCTATTCGGGCGATAGCGACGCGCTGATCGTCAAGGGACTCATCGCGATCGCGTTCATGATCTACTCGGGCCGCAAGGCCCGCGACATTCTGGCGACCGATGCGGCGCCCATCCTCCGCGAACTGGGCCTCAATGATCATCTGACGCCACAGCGCTCCAATGGCTTTGCCGCACTGATCGAGCGCATGAGGGCCGAGGCGCGGTCGGCGCTTCAGGGAGACTCATCGTCCACCGGCGTGGGAATCGCCGGCCGGTAATCACCCAGGGCCCAGTGGCCGGCAGCGGAATTGCGCCGGCGCCCGCTGTCGGACCGGATATATCCGTAATGGCGGGCGAGCGCCGTCAGGGCCAGGCCCAAAACCGCCTTGCCGCTGCGCTGTGGCAGATCAAGGACGCGCTCGGCCTGTTCAATGCCTGCCGAGAGGCAGCAGACCTGAACCAGAATGCTCGCCAGCTCCGGGCCCGCCTCATCAAGCGCGTCATTGAAATTCTGGCGCGCGGTCAATGCGGCGTCCGAGAGGTCGGCGCCAGTGTTCCCGCCGCTTCGGCCCGCAGGCAGATCCCATGAGGCGGTCACCCGGCGCTCCAGGCAGGAGCGTTCATAGTCGCTGCGCAATCGTTCGCCCGCCATGAACTGTTCCAGCGAGATGAGCGGACGGCCGGCTTTGTCCTTGCGCGATCTCAGCCAGGCAAGGGGGCTTTCGGCATCATTGATTTCAGGATGCTGACTTTCCTCCGCCGGCCGCGGCGGTCGGTGGCTGGTGAGAAGTCCGCTCCTTGCGAGGTTGAAGCCGAGGGGTTCGAGCCCGCCCGCGGGCCTTGGCACAAGGTGGCCCCTGTCATGCAGCCTTTTGACCAGAGCTTGCGGAATGCGATCCACTGGCCGGGCGTAACCGTTTCGCTTGCTGTAAAGGCACCACTCGAGGCCGCTTCGGAGAAGATATCCCTGGGCCTGGATAAGGCGCTGCAACAAGTTTTTACTCTCTTGATCGGCTGGACCATGTGTTTGCATAACACCCATCTCCTTGTGGGGAGGTGCTATAGCAAATGCCGCTCAAGGAATCAATACCTGATAAGAAGTTTTTATTCCGACAAATTTTCATCACCCCGTGAAACCCTTTGCAGAAAGCTCCCTCCGAAGGTGGGAGAGGGCGCAAAGGTCTCCGGGATGAGGACAGAAGTTATCAGGCCGAAACCTGAGGCAGCGCTTCATCGTGCTCCGTCGCGGACTGAAAGTGATCGAGGCACAGGATCATGCCGACACCGGCGCGGCCGCTGCGGCACAGCGGCAGCTTGAGCCAGTATTGAACCAGGTGCTCCTTGTTGACGCGGGGGCCGCGCACCACGCCTTGGGTGGGTTTGCCTTCCTCGATGGTGCGGCGGTAGGCCTGCATCCAGTATTCGCGCTTGTCGCCAAAATCCAAGTCGCCAATGCCGAGGCCGGTAATCTCGCGGTCATAGACGTCACGCAAACGGGTTCCCGCCAGCCTGATCCGGCAACCGCCATCGAGCGGATCGACATCGATTAAGCTGATATTGGGCAAGAGCCTGGGGATATGCGCGGGGTGAACGTCGCTGCGATCCGGCATGGACCGCCCGCAAGCCTTCTCGATCCAATAATCGTAGAGCTGCCGCTGTTCGGGCACCACAAGTTGCGCCCTGAATGCAATATTGCCAGATCCGGATATCACCGCCGCCCGTCCCTGCGAATCAATCGCCCACGATTCGCCCTGCTGTTATGAATCGCGGCAAATCGCTCCGCAAGAGTCCACAAGGGGAACGGTCGAACTATCCGCTCTTGCGGCGCTGTCCCAGGCCCATGCGCTTGGCCAGATTGGACCGTGCTTCGGCATAGGCAGGCGCCACCATGGGATAGCTGGCGGGCAGATTCCATTTCTCGCGATATTGTTCCGGCGACAAATTGTAGTGGGTGCGCAGGTGGCGTTTCAGGGATTTGAACTTCTTGCCATCTTCCAGGCAGATGAGATGGTCGGAGGTTATGGATTTCCGCACATTGACCGCCGGGCGCAACTCATCGGGCTCTTCCTTGGGAATTTGGCCGCCCACGGCCCCCTGAAGGGAGCGGTACACCTCGCCGATCAGCTTGGGCAATTCACCCTGTGGAACCGGATTGTTGCCCACGTAGGCCGCGACGATTTCGGCCGCCAGTTCAATCAGTTTGCTTTTGCTGTCCATCACCCCGCCCCCCGGCGCAATTCACTATCAAGGGGCCAAAATGCCAACAAGTCAATCGGCCCCATTACTGGCGTTACTCAGTTTTGCGGGGCGTAGGGGCCGGATTTCTGAACAAACCAGTCCCAATAGGTCAGTAGTATCCGCGCTTTATTGAAGGACAGCGTGTCGAATATACTTTCAAGTTCCGTAATGTTTCTGTCCGGGTGCAGGATTTGGGCATGCTTGAGTCGTTCCATTGAGCCCGCAAGCCTGGCCCTTGGATAACCAAGCGCCTTGAGTATGACAGCGGCCGGTTCGCCATGGGGATCGGCGAGAATGCGGGCAGCCGTATCCTGGCAAACACCGCCAATTTCCGACAGCGTCTGGGCGGCCTCGTCGATTTTGCCCTCGGCTGCTTGGTCAATGACCGACTCGAGGAGTTCGCGGGGCGGAAACTTGGTTTCACCGCCCTCCTGGGCGCCGAGTGTGATCTTGAGGATTTTGCTGAGCGTTTCCGAGTCGGTGAGAAACCGCGAAAAAATGAAGCGCCGGAGTTCCTGGGGCACGAACCAGAACAGTTCGAAGGCGACGGGTGCCGGCAAATCGGCCCGCGTGGTCAGCGGCGCCAGCAAGGAATGGTGCTGGCTGGCGTGGCCCGCCAGCAGATAGAAAGCGTCATGGGAAAAGCTGGCGCCGGGATTGCGGATCAAGGTGAGCAGCGTCGAGGGATCGCCGATGGCTATCAGATGGTCGGCTAACACAGTGGACAGGATGCGGCGGCGCGCCATCATCCGGCGTTTGGTTGAATCACCCTCCGTAGCGGCCACCATCAGATCTTGATCGGTAATGTGCATGCAGCGTTCGAGCAGAGGGGCCACGACCTCGGGCCGCGGATCGCGGATGAGCTTGGCGACCAGAAGCGCTGGCGGCGCCTCCATGATGGCCACGCGCTCGACAACCATGATGAGCTGCTTCACCGGAACGCGGGGAATCATGCGAAGCAGAGTGTCCGCCGCCAGCGCCCGCTCCTGCGGGAGGCCGGAGGCAGCACCCGCCGACATCATATCGAGCAGGGAAAGCGCCAGTTCCCCGGAATCAGGATCGGCCTCAATCGTTTCGGCCGGCTCGGGGTCCAGCCGGATTGCATCTTTCACGGTTTTCGAAAAGGGATCCGGTTCCTCCGCGTGCTTGAGCAGCAAGGCGGCCGATGGTCCGAGCTTCTCGGCAAGGGTTGCGGGAATATCCTCGGGATCCAACCACGCCGAAGGCGGATCGATGGCGGAGATGGCCATGGAAAGGGGCTCGGGCGGATCGGGCGCGGCCGCATCGGCGATAACGCCGGGTTCTTCGCCATCTTCGGATAGGGCGGCGCTGTCTCGCAGGAAGGCGGCGCGTTCAGACTCGGTTGGCTCTGTGTAAATGGCCTCCGTCACCGTCTGCAACATGGCATCGACGATGCGCTCGGCCAAAGGCGCAACCGGTTTCGCCGGGATTTCTTCGGGCGCCTCAAAGGGTGGCGGTGCATCCACAATTTCCACTGTTAGCGGCAACGGCTCCGGAGGTGCCGCGGGTACTCGCCATTGTTCTGGCGGGGGCTCTTCAGGCTCTTCTATCTTCAGGGACCAGAGGGGCACAAACGCCGGTAAAACCGCACCCGCGGGGGTGATGACCTCCGCAGGCAATTCATCAACCGGTTCTGCAGCCTCGAGCTCGGGTTCGGGTTCGGGGAGGATTGGCGGATCAATAGGGGGATCGGGGTCGTGGGCGTAATTTGGCTCCGGCTCGGCCGCCAATTGCGGTTCCGGGATGGGAACAATCTCCGGGATGTCGTGAAGAACAGCGGGGGAAGCGGTTTTTGCCTTGAGGCGGGCTGTGAGCAACCGGAATGAGTCCGCAGTAATGCGGTTCCGGCCCTCTGCCATACTCACCTGCTCTTCAATCATGACGCCTTGCAACCGCCCTCTCCAACTG
>JBKKDI010000118.1:0-16999 GCA_046708645.1 Aestuariivirga sp. | reverse complement strand
GCGCAGCACCGCGAAGCCGGGGAGGTTCTGCGAGGCTATGGTGACGAGAAAGAGCGGAACGCCGAGGCTGAGGATAGTCGCGCCATCGAAGGTGGGCGTTGTCCGCACCATGGCGGTCAAGCCGATGGAACAACAATCCCCTGCGAATGAACCGCCGAACGCGGCCATGGCGACACCCAGCCCCACGATGACCGGAACAGCGAATAGTGGAATGCTAAGCCTTAGCGCGAAAAAGATGACGATGAGGGGGATGACGAACATCGGCATGGCGATGGCAGCTCCCGGAACGCCAAGCACATAGCGCAGCAGCACCCCTGCCAGCATGGCGGCCGCAATGCCCACCGGGATTTTCTCGATGGCCCGTTCCAGAGGTTTGATGAGGGCCGAGACGCACATAAGAGCGCCCGCCACCACGAAAGCGCCAAGCGCGTTTGAATATGTAACTCCCGCAGCACTGGTGGCGATGAGGGCGGCACCCGGCGTCGACCAGGCCGTGATGATCGGCATTTTGTAACGCCACGATAGGATGAAGGACGTAACCGCCATGCCGAAGCACAGGGCCGCCGCCCATGACGCCTGCTGGGCCGGAGTGGCGCCCACCGCCCGGGCCGCCTCCATGATGAGCAGGATGGTCGAGGCAAAGCCCACGACCACAGCCGTCACCGTGGACGAAACGATGCCGAACCAGCCGCCCCGTGTCTCCGCTGCCATGTCACTCATGAAAATGGCTTATCCTTTAAGCGGACTGTTCACAATTCCTTGTACCGGCCTTGCCGTCGCGCCCATATGAGCTATGTTAATTTCTCATAGCAACCCGGAGCCCTCCATGCCCCCCCGTCACGCCCGTGTCCTGATCCTCGGATCGGGACCGGCCGGTTATACCGCCGCGATCTATGCCGCCCGCGCCATGTTGAAGCCCCTGCTCATCCAGGGCATCCAGCCCGGCGGCCAACTCACCATAACAACCGACGTGGAAAACTATCCGGGCTTTGCCAAGGTGATCCAGGGCCCGTGGCTGATGGAGGAGATGCAAGCTCAAGCCCAGCATGTGGGAACCGAGATCGTTTCCGACACCATCACCGAGGTGCGGCTCAAGGAACGCCCGTTCTGGCTCAAGGGCGATTCCGGTCAAGTCTATACCTGCGATGCGCTGATCATTTGCACCGGCGCCCAGGCAAAATGGCTGGGCCTTGCCTCCGAGGAAGGGTTCAAGGGCTTCGGCGTCTCGGCCTGCGCCACCTGCGACGGCTTCTTCTACCGTGACAAGAAAGTGCTGGTGGTGGGCGGCGGTAACACCGCCGTCGAGGAGGCCCTCTTCCTCACCAATTTCGCCAGCGAGGTTGTAGTCGCCCACCGCCGCAATGAATTCAGGGCCGAGCGCATTCTGCAAAATCGCCTGTTCGTCCATCCCAAGATCAAGGTCATGTGGGACACGGTCCTCGACGATGTTCTGGGTACGGACAATCCGAAGGGAGTGACTGGCGCGCGCCTGAGAAATGTCAAGAGCGGCGCAGTGCAGGAACTTCCCGTGGACGGCATCTTCATCGCCATCGGCCACACGCCGGCGACGGCGCTCTTCGCGGGCCAGCTTCCCTTCAAGGAAGGCGGCTACCTCATCGCTGATCCGTCCTCGATGGAAACCGCCATCGAAGGCGTTTACGCCGCGGGCGATGTGGCCGACGATGTCTATCGCCAGGCCGTTACCGCCGCCGGCATGGGCTGCATCGCCGCCCTCGAGGCCGAGCGCTGGCTCCATGCGCGCGATCAGGTGCGCGATGCCGCCGAGTAGCATCATGGACTGGGACAAGCTCCGCATCTTTCATGCCGTGGCCGACGCCGGAAGTTTCACCCATGCGGGCCATGAGTTGAGCCTGTCGCAATCGGCCGTGAGCCGCCAGATCAGCGCGCTGGAGGACGGTCTGAATGTGCCCCTCTTCCACCGCCATGCACGCGGCCTCATCCTCACCGAACAGGGCGAAGTGCTCTACCGCACGGCGCACGAAGTCTTCACCAAGCTTTCCGCCGCGCAAACCCGGCTGATGGATTCAAAAGAAAAGCCTTCGGGCGACCTGCGCATCACGACGACGGTCGGTTTGGGGTCCGTATGGCTGACGCCCCGCCTCAAGGAATTCACCGAACTCTATCCGCAGATCGCGGTCACGTTGCTGCTCGACGACAACGAGCTCGATCTGGCCATGCGCGAGGCTGATGTGGCGATCCGCCTGCGGCGGCCTACCCAGCCGGACCTTATACAACGCAAGCTTTTCACGGTGCATCACCATCTTTATGCTTCGATAGATTATGTGAAGAAGAACGGCATTCCCAAATCACTCGAGGATCTCGACAAGCACAAGGTCCTGATTTTCGGCCAGACTCCCACGTATCTCACCTCCGTCAATTGGCTTGAAACCGTTGGGCGCCCCCTGGGTGATCCGCGGCCCATAGCGCTTCGCATAAACAGCGCCTATGGCCTTCGCCGCGCCGTGCAAAGTGGTATCGGCATCGCTTCGCTTGCCGACTATATCGTCGCGGCTGACGGCAATCTGGTGCAGATCGATCTCCCCGTCGAGACGCCAGCCTTCGACACATACTTTGTCTACCCGGAAGAGTTAAAGGAAACCAAACGCGTCACCGTCTTCCGCGACTTCATCGTTTCCAAAGCGCGAGAGTGGAGCTTCTAGTTTCTCTCTTTTGTCATCGCCGGATTTATTCCGGCGACCCATTTCACCCCGCTGATAATTTGAGCAAGTTTGGAGATGGGTCCCCGCAACAAGTGCGGGGATGACAAACGTGAGCAGTTCACATCAGCGATGATAGATGCGATTTCCGCGCTATCAGAAACGTGCGGAGAAGATCATTGTAATCGGATGAAACGGCCATCCTGACGCTCTCCCGTCCCGCCAGCGTCCCCCGCCATGCCCGGCATTTTTCCAGGCTTTCGAGAATGCCGAACTCTCCAATCTGGTCGAACACATCAAAGTAGCGGAAGGTTGGCCCAAAAACCGCATCGACCAGCGAGAACGAGACGCCGTCGAAGAACGGTCCCTCTCTCAGGCGCCTTTCAACAAGCGCGAATTTGGCCTTGAGCGCTTGCCGCTTGGTTTGGAAGCCTTGCGCATCGCCTGCATTATAGAATCCGGCGATGTCGTTGAGGATGGCCGATCCCAACTCGATCCAGCCCCGGTGCTCGGCCCGACGCAGCGGATCGGCTGGATGCAGCGGATGGGGGCCGGTTTCCTCCAAATATTCAAGGATGACCGCCGATTCGAAAATAGCCGTGCCGCCCACCACAAGAACCGGCGTCTTGCCCAATGGCGAAAGAGCCAGAAACCAGCCGGGTTTGTTGGCGAGATCGACGGTTCGGCGTTCGAACGCCATGCCCTTCTCCGCCATGGCGATGGCCGCCCGCTGCACATATGGGCACAAGGCGTGGCTGACTAACTCTAACTTCATAATCCTTGAACTCATATATATATACGTTTGCATTCATTTAGGTACGATTGCATCTATTGTCAAGTTTAACGGCCTGGCATAGGTTTGCGGAATGAGCGAAGGCGATCCGTCTGAAACGGTAGTGAAAGCCTGGGCCCGGCTGGTGCGGGCGCAGATCAAGGTGCTGGGCGGCGTGGAAGCCGATGTCAAGGCGGCGGGCTTTCCACCGCTCTCATGGTATGACGTGCTGCTGGAGCTTCGGCGCGCCGAGGGCGGCTTGCGGCCGATGGAACTCGAGAGCCACCTGCTTCTGGCCCAGCATAATGTCTCCCGCCTCATCGACCGCATGGCGGCGAAGCACCTGGTGAAGAAGCGCCAGGCTGTGGATGACGGACGCGGCCAAATCGTTGAAGTGACCGAGGCAGGCCGTGACCTTCTGCACCGCATGTGGCCGGTCTATCGCCGCGCCATCCAGCGCCACATGGGATCGAAACTCGATCCAGGCGAAACCCGCCGCCTCGCCAAGCTTCTCAAGAAATTGCTGGATGACGGCGTTTGAGAAGCACCGCCACCCGGATCGGTTGCTACTCGTCCCAGGCCTGGACCACGGTTTGCCGCGCGATTTTACCGCCATTCAGGTTGATGATCGCCATGCAATAGACTTTCGCGCCGTCGGGATAGTCGCAAGCCTGCGTGAATGCGATCTGATCGCCGTTCGAGATGCCGTTTTCCACCGTATGCTTCATGGCGCGGCTGCAAATGTCGTCCCAGAACGTGCCGATGGCATTCTTACCGACGACTTCCCGTGGCTTGCTCGGCGGATTGTTCCGGTCGATGACGCGCACCACCGCGTCGTCCGCGTAGAAACTCGCAAGCATCCGGCCGTCACGGCCCTCGATAGCTTTCTTGATGTCTTCGGCGGTAACTTTCTGCGTATTCATGATGTTTCCTCCTTCTGTATTGCTTTGCGCTACTGAGTCGCACCCTTAAGGACCGTGTCGACCTCTTTCTTGAAGCTGTTGTAGTCGACCTGCATACCGTTCAGAACCGTGCTCCAATGCCTGACGATGGCCGCCATCGCCACGGCTTCGCGAATCTCTTCGTCGCTGGCGCCATTGGCTTTCGCCGCCGCCGTATGGAAATAGACACAGTATTCACACGGTATCTGCGAAGCAATCGCCAGCCCGATCAGCTCCTTGGTCTTGCCATTGAGGTTGGTGTTGGGATTGAGCTGGATGGTTTTGAATTCCATCCAGGCCCCGGCAATTCCGGATTCCGGAAACAGTTTGAAGAAGCCCGGCACGATACCGAGCGTCTTCTCGATATCTTGATAGGCCGCTTCCGCCGAAGGATCGGTGGCTTTGGCCGGGGGCGCGAGCGTGACGCCGATGGAGATTGCGCATGCGGCCATAATGAGTGAAAATTTCTTCATGATTTCCTCCATTGCTCACCTGACAAGGCACTATTGCCGCATCGGAAGCCTGGGTGTTTTCTAGGAGATCGGCGGCGGGTCCGCTTCCCCCGTATGGGCCATGTATCCGATGGCCCGTTCGGGGCTGTTTAATCGCCTTTTCCGGCAACGGCGGCGGCCGCTGCCCGTGTCGGAAGATTAAGTTTCAGGAGAATGTTAGCCACATGCCGTTTCACCGTGTGTTCGCTTAGTCCAAGTTTTCTTGCAATTGCCGCATTGATCATGCCCTCGGCAACGAGGTTGAGCACCTCCCTTTCCCGCCCGCTCAAGACCTTGAGATCGGCCGCGCCGTGGTGCGCTGCCTCCGGCTCAAGATGCCGCTCCACCGCAACGGTGAAAAGTTGAATGGGGCCATTCCGATCTTCGACTTCAAGACCCTGATGCAGCTTGAAGTGAAACCCCGAACCTGCGGCGAGTTCGCGCACCACCAGCGAAGCGGTGATCTCGCCCGGCACGCCGGCCGAGCCGATTGCCTCGGCCACCCCCAGGGCTGGTCCAAAAACAGTGCCCTGGCGAAGCTCGATTTCGCCAGCGTGAAGGCCCAGCGCAAGCCGGAAGCCAAGAGAAATCCCCGTATCGCGAAGCGCCACAGCGCAATGCAGAGCCCGAACAACGGAATCGAACCTGACCGTCAGTCTCGATCCGCCGCCGGTTGTAGCCTCTCCGCCAAAACGCGCGATGATATCGGATGCCAACGCCAGCAGCCGCTCAACCCTTTCCGGCACGAAACGATCGGCAGGCTGCGCTTTTACCCTTTCGATCTCCGGGTTCCGGACGATCAGGAGAATGGCCACTGACCGGTTGCGGCTGCTCCATTGGTGCTGCCCGGTCAGAAACTCTTCGATGGCATCCACCACTTCATCCACATCCCCGGTCCAGATCGGATGATCGCGTCCCTTCAATTCCACATGCTTTGCACCTTTGATCTCGCTTGCGAGAAACTGCCCGCTGGCAGCCTTCACTCTGACATCGTCTTTTCGGTGCATGACCAGCGTGGGAGTAGAGACGAGCTTGAGTTGGTCGCGAATATCGATGGCTGCATTCATCCTGGCCAGCGCTATCGCCGCGGACGGGCTGACCGACATCCGTTCAAAACGCGCCCACCAGTCCTGAAAATGGCTGTCCGCCACACGGCCCGGCGCGAAAAGTTTCAAACTCGCTCCGGTGCCCCAGTTCTGGTTGGCGCCCTTCACGAAGGCTTCGACACCTTCGGGGTCCGTCACCGCGCCATGGAAATGCGCATAGCTGCCATAGAGGATGAGGGCGCGAGTCCGCTCCGGATACTTGATGGAAAAGAGGATCGACATGGGTCCCCCCTCCGATGCGCCCAGCAAAACCGCGCGGCCGCTGCCGGCAGCCTCCATCACGGCACGAACGTCATCCATACGTGTTTGAAGATCGGGGAGTGCATCGGGGGGAACGTGGTCGCTTAGTCCGGTGCCACGTTTGTCGAATACGATGAGGCGGCAGAACGACGAAAGGCGCTGAAAAAGGTGGCTCAGTCCGGGGTCTTCCCAATGAACCTCGAGGTGGGACAGAAATCCCTGGACGAAGACCAGGTCGATCGCCCCCTGCCCCATGACCTGATAGGCAATCCGCAAACCGGAACTGTTGGCATAGTGGATGCCGGGAAGCTTCATGGCGGGCCATCCTGCCGAACATGGACCGGTTCAGGCGCTGGGCAGCCTAGCGCCGATTTGTTCCTGGTTGAAGCGCCACTCCCCATAATTTGTCATCGCCGGATTTATTCCGGCGACCCATGGCGCAGCATACTCATTGACTGAAACAAGGGGATAAATGGGTCCCCGCAACAAGTGCGGGGATGACAGTGGGGACGGAGCTTGGTTATCACGCCGCCTTCAGCACCCGCTGCGCCGTCACACCGATTTCCGCCGGAGTGGGCGCAATCGCCACGCCGACCTCGCGCAGGATTTCCACCTTCTCCGAGGCGCTTTCGCCGAATGCCGAGATGATGGCGCCGGCATGGCCCATGGTGCGGCCCTTGGGTGCCGACAATCCCGCCACATAAGCAACCACCGGCTTTTTCATGAAGTCGCGGATAAATTCGGCCGCTTCCGCTTCCTGCGGCCCGCCGATCTCGCCGATCATCACGACGGCGTGGGTCTCAGGGTCGGCCTCGAAGAGTTCGAGAATATCCTTGAACGAAGAACCGTTGATGGGATCGCCGCCGATGCCGACGCTGGTGGAAACGCCAATGCCCAATTCTTTCATCTGTGCCGCAGCCTCATACCCCAGCGTGCCCGAGCGCCCGACGATTCCCACATGGCCGGAGAGATAGATATTTCCCGGCATGATGCCGAGCAGTGCCTTGCCCGGCGAAATGACTCCGGCGCAATTGGGCCCGATGAGCCGCATGCGGTTTTCAGCGCGGTAGCGCCGCATATAACGCTTTACCTTGATCATATCCTGGGCGGGGATGCCGTCGGTGATGGCAACGCAAGTGCGGATGCCCGCGTCCGCTGCTTCCATGATCGAGTCGGCGGCAAAAGGTGGCGGTACGAAGACGATAGAGGTCGTTGCGCCGGTTTTCTCAACGGCCTCTTTCATCGTGTCGAAGACGGGCACGCCATGCTCGGAGGTCTTGCCTTTTCCTGGCGTAACGCCGCCCACGATGTGCGTCCCGTAATCCATCATCTCCTTGGTGTGGAACGAACCGATCTTGCCGGTGATCCCCTGGACAAGAACGGCGGTCGAGCGATCGAGAAGGATGGTCATGCGTTCACCACTTTTTTCAGGCTTTCGGATTTGTCGTTTTTCCAGGCGGCGACAGCGCGCGTGGCCGCCTCCGCCAGCGTGTTGGCGCGGATGATCGGAAGCCCCGAGCGCGCCAGAATCTTGCGGCCTTCTTCCACATGGGTTCCAGCGAGTCGCACGATCACGGGTACCTTCACCGGGTTTTTCTCCAACGCCTGAACGACGCCTTCCGCCACCCAGTCGCAGCGGTTGATGCCGGCAAAAATATTGACGAGGATTGCTTCCACATTGGCGTCAGATGTGACCAGCTTGAAGGCCTTGGCCACACGCTCGGGCGTTGCACCGCCGCCAATATCGAGAAAGTTCGCAGGCTCGCCTCCCGCCAGCTTGATCATGTCCATGGTCGCCATGGCCAGCCCCGCGCCATTGACGATGCAGCCGATATTGCCGGTGAGGCCCACATAGGCGAGGCCGCGGTCGAAGGCCCGGGTTTCGCGCGCGTCCTCCTGGCTCTTGTCGCGAAGTTCCGCGATAGCCGGATGGCGAAACAGCGAATTGTCGTCGAAAGTCATCTTGGCATCGAGCGCCATGACCGAGCCATCTTCGGTGACGATCAGCGGATTGATCTCGACCATGGTGGCGTCGAGCTCCTCCATGGCGCGGTAGCAGCCGAGTATGGTGGTGACCGCCTGCTGGATTTGCGCCGGCGCCAGACCCAGTGCAAAGGCGAGCTCCCGCGCCTGAAACGATTGCATGCCAACGGCCGGCTCAACGCTGATGCGCACGATCGAATCCGGTTTCTCCACCGCGATATCCTCGATCTCCATGCCGCCCGCGGCCGATCCGACGACCATGACGCGCTCGGATTTACGATCAAGCACGAAACCCAGATAAAGCTCGCGAGCGATCGCAACCCCGCCTTCCACGTAAAGCCGGTAAACGATTTTGCCGGCGGGCCCCGATTGATGGGTCACCAGCTTTTTGCCGAGCAGGTCGTCGGCGGCATCGAGAACTTCGTCCTCGTCGCGGCACAACTTGACGCCACCCGCCTTGCCGCGTCCGCCCGTGTGCACCTGGGCTTTCACCACCCACATCTTGCCGCCGATCTCGCGCGCCCGGTAGGCCGCCTGCTCGGGGCTATAGGCCAGCGCCCCCTTTGGAATGGGAACGCCAAACTTCGCCAGGATTTCCTTGGCCTGATATTCGTGAATGTCCATATTAAGCAGCCTTCTTCAGCAGTTTGGCACCACTTTCGCGGTAATATTCTTCTGCGGCGGCGACTCCTGAGCCGGCAGCCACCGGAATCTGCATATCGCGCATCGCCATTTCCGAGCCCGCCAGCGCCATCAGGCACATCAACTCGTTGAGATCGCCCAGATGGCCGATGCGGAATACTCTACCCGCCACCTTGTTGAGGCCGACGCCAAGCGATAGGCCGTACCGATGATAGGCATGCTTCACCAGCGCGCCTGAGTCAAAACCTTCCGGAATAACGATGGCGCTCACCGTATCCGATTGCCACTTCGGCGCCTTGGCGCACAGGGTGAGGCCCCACGCGGCAACCGCACGGCGCACACCTTCCGCCAGCCGGTGATGCCGAACAAAAACATTTTCCAGTCCTTCGCCGAGCAGAAGGTCCACGGCAGCCCTCAGTCCACGGAGCATTTGGGTGGGCGGCGTGTAGGGGAAGTAACCGTCCTTATTGGTCTTGATCATGTCTTCAAAATCGAAATAACAGCGCTTGAAGGACGCGGCCTTGCGCGCCGCCAGCGCCTTCTGCGAGACGCCAACGATGGCAAGGCCAGCCGGCATCATGAAACCCTTCTGCGATCCCGACACGCAGATATCGACGCCCCACTCGTCCATGTTGAAATCGATGGAGGCAAGCGAGCTTACCGCATCGACGAAGAGCAACGCCGGATGGCCTGCCTCATCCATCGCCTTGCGCACCGCCGCCACATCGCTGGTGACGCCGGTTGCCGTTTCATTGTGGGTGACGAGCACTGCCTTGTAGGCGTGGCCCTTGTCGGCCTTGAGCTTCTCGGCAAAAATTTCAACTGGAACACCCTCGCCCCAGGTCACATCGACCATATCGACATCAAGCCCGTGCCGCGTGCACATATCGGCCCATAGAAGCGAGAATTGGCCGAAGCGCGCGATCAGTACCTTGTCGCCGGGGTTCAGCGTATTGGTCATCGCCGCTTCCCAGCCGCCCGTGCCCGAAGCCGGGAACAGGAACACCTGGCCCTCGCGGATCTTGAAAATCTTCTTCAGGTCTTCAAACAGCGGCAGGGTGAAGGCCGGGAGATCCGGTGCCCGCTGGTCCTCCATGCCAATGTCCATGGCGAGCCGCACGGCCTGTGGAACATTGGTCGGCCCCGGAATAAACAAACTCCTCATACCCGGCATTGATTGTATCCTTCCCTGATTGATGAGGATCACTATGCCCGGCTGTGGCGCCGGCGAAAACACCCCGAAAACTAGCCTTTCGGTTTCCAAAAGTATTGGGTATTCCCTATCCTTTCTAACTAAATTCTCTCGGATAATTGCTTTCACCTACCCGTTCGGATATTAATCGGCTATGTCCGGAGCCACTGAGCTTATTCTTGCCGATTCCAATCCCCTGATGTTGCAGGCCCTTTCGGAGATTTTCGAGCGCGACCGGCATTTCAGCCTGGTTGCCACGGCAAAGACAGCGGAGGGTTTTCTCGAAGCCTCCCTCAGGGCGCCCGTGCCCGTAGCCGTCATGGACTGGTGGCTCCCCGAACTCGGCGCCGAGCGCCTGCTTGCCCGCCTGCGCGAGAGGTCGAACCCGCCCCGCATCGTGATCTATGCTTCCGGCGCCGACCAAGCCATCGCGCGCCGGGCCATGACCGCAGGTGCCGCAGGCTTCTGCGCACGGGACACCCCGCCTGAGCAATTACTGGAGATCGTGACTGCGGTGGCGGCGGGCCGCATGGTGTTTCCCTTCCTTGATGTCCGCTCGCTGCAGCGCGATCCTCGCGAGGAACTCACCGGCCGTGAGAAGACCATGCTGGCGGCCTTGGCGCGGGGCCGCACCAATACTGAACTTGCGGCGGAACTCGGCATTTCCATCAACACAGTGAAGTTTCACCTGCGCAATCTCTACGAAAAACTGGGCTTGCGGAACCGCTCCCAAGCCATCGCCTTCCACTATTCCCATGGAGCCGATTCATCCGTCGGCGGATGAATCGTTTGTGTTGCGATTGTCGCAACCCCATTGCGCGGCAGCGCGTATCGCGGCTATTTACCCGCAGCCCAATCTCTCCATGGCAGGGCTTGACCCTGCCATCCAGTCTGGATCACCGGCTCAAGGCCGGTGATGGAGAGAGGAAGTAACAATCAAGAGGAATTTACAGCATGAGCTTCTTCAACGTCGAACAGGCGCCTGCGCGCCTCAATCGCAGCGAACTGGCGGTACCGGGTAGCCAGCCGCAGCTTTTTGAAAAGGCGGCGAAATCGGCAGCCGATGTGGTGTTCCTCGATCTCGAGGATGCGGTTGCTCCCGACGACAAGGCCCAAGCCCGCAAGAACGTCATTCAGGCCATCGGCGATCTCGATTGGGGCAAGAAATCGCTGTCGGTCCGCATCAACGGCCTCGACACCCATTATATGTACCGCGATGTGGTTGACGTGCTCGAACAGGCCTCGGATCGCCTCGACCTTATCATGATCCCCAAGGTCGGAACGGCGTCCGACGTTTACGCCATCGATATGCTCTGTACACAGATCGAAGCGGCGAAGGGCCGCAAGAAGCGCGTGGGCTTCGAGATGATCATCGAAACGGCGCTGGGCATGCAGAACGTGCATGAGATCGCCAAAGCCTCGAAGCGCAATGAATCCCTGCACTTCGGGGTCGCCGACTATGCCGCATCGACCAAAGCCCGCACCACATCGATCGGTGGCGCCAACCAGGATTACGCCGTCTTGACGGAACCCATGGGAGATGGCTCCCGCCAAACCCATTGGGGCGACATGTGGCACTACGCCATCGCCCGCATGGTGGTAGCAGCCCGCGCCAACGGCTTGCGCCCGGTTGATGGCCCCTTCGGCAATTTCTCCGATGCCGATGCCTTCCGCGCCGCCGGCCTCCGCGCCGCGGTGCTGGGCTGCGAGGGCAAGTGGGCCATTCATCCTTCACAGGTGACGCTCGCCAATGAGGTGATGAGTCCTTCAGAGGCCGACGTGAATCGCGCCAAGCGCATTATTGTTGCGATGGAGGAAGCCGCCAAGGCCGGCAAGGGAGCCGTCTCCCTCGATGGCCGCCTAATCGACTACGCCTCAATCCGCCAAGCCGAAGTGCTGGTCCAGAAGGCCGCCCAGATCGCGGCGCAGTAGACATTATTTTCCCTTCTCCCCTCGTGGGAGAAGGTGGCGCAACGCGCCGGATGAGGGGGTCGCTCCGCATATTGACTGGAAAGCCCGGAATCGCTGAACAAAACCCCTCTTCCGTCTCGCGCCTGTGGCGCGATCCACCTTCTCCCGCAAGGGGAGAAGGTGAAATCACGAACGAATTCTAGTGATATAGCAGCGGCGCCAGTGAGACGACGAGCAGGACCGCCATCGTGATGTTGAACGCCCGCAACACCCGCGGATTGTTCAGCACGTGTTTCAGCGCCGTGCCGAACAGCGCCCATGTGCTGACCGCCGGCAGATTTATCGCGCCGAACACAGCCCCCAGCAGCAGCACGGAGCGGAGATAATCGTTAGGCAAAGTATAGGTTGCAATAGCGGTGACCGCCATCACCCAGGCCTTAGGATTGACCCACTGGAACAGCGCCGCCTGGATAAAGGTCAGCGGGGTTCCAGCGCTCCGCCCTTCGCCCACTGGGCCCGAATTGGCGATTTTCCAGGCGAGCCACAGCATATAGGTTCCACCCGCCACGCGCAGGCCGGTGTAAATCGCCGGATACACTTCAAACAGTTTTCCAAGGCCCAGCCCCACGAGAATCACCATGACGGTGAAACCGATGCCGATTCCCAGCATGTGAGGAATGGTTTGGCGGAAACCGAAATTGACGCCGGACGCCAGCAACATGAGATTGTTGGGTCCCGGCGTTATCGATGACACTAATGCAAAAGTGACCAGCGCCACGAAAAGGTCAATAGTCATGACCTATCATATCATGCTGAATGCACCCGCGTCATGCCGCGCTTTCATGGCTCCCATGACCCCTCGCCGCTTGCCGGAAACGGGGGAACCAAGCATTCTGCCTCCAGGCCGCGTTTCCCAACGCGGCGCTTTGCGGGTGTTACGCCTCCCCTTGTATCTTCCGCAACATCCCACTGCATCCCACATGCGGCGGTAAGCCCTTGGAGGCCGGACTATTGTCCGGCCTTTTTTTAGATATAGAGTTTTTCGCTCTCAAGGCCGGTATAAAGCGCGGCGACAAATTCGCCATAGCCGTTGAATAATTGTGTCGGCACACGCTCGCCCGAACCCAAGACCTCTTCGTCCGCCTGGCTCCAGCGCGGATGCGGCACCTCCGGGTTCACATTGGCCCAGAAGCCATATTCCGAGGATGCAAGCTGCTCCCAGAAGCTCACGGGGCGGTCCTTGACGAAGCTCACCTTGACGATGGCCTTGATCGACTTGAAGCCGTATTTCCACGGAAGATGCAGCCGCAGCGGCGCTCCCATGCTCTTGGCCACCGGCTTGCCATAGGCGCCGCTCACCATGAAGGAGAGATCGTTTGTCGCCTCCGCCATGGTGAGGCCCTCCACATAGGGCCACGGATAAGCGCCGAACAGTCCGGGCTGCTGGCCCGACGCGATAGCGGGATTGTTGAAGGTCTCGAAGCGCACGTATTTCGCGTTCGCCGTGGGCTTGGCCAGTTCGACAAGCTTGCTCAAGGGAAACCCTGTCCACGGCACCACCATTGACCAGGCTTCAACGCAGCGGTGCCGGTAGATGCGCTCTTCCAGCGTCATCTGTTTGAGCAGGTCGTCAATGGCGAGCGTCATGGGTTTCTCGACTTCGCCATCGATGGCGATCGTCCACGGCCGTATTGGCAGCGCCTCGGCGGCGCTGGCGATACGTTTCGATGTGCCAAACTCGTAGTAATTGTTGTAGTTGATGTTGTCGGCTTCCGCAGTCACCGGGCGGTTGGCGTCGCCAAATTTTGGGTTGAGCCTGGCTGGATAAAGTCCGGCGGATGGATCATCCTCGGCATAGGAAGAACCGGTGGCCAAAAGCGTCGCAGCTCCCGCTGCGGCACCCAACAATTGGCGTCGGCTGAAGAACAAATGCTCCGGCGTAACCCTGCTTTCGGGAAGTTCCCAGCCCTTGCGGCGAATGACAAACATTGGTTCGTTCCTTGTGACTTGGCCGACTCTAGAACTGGGCACCCGCCCGAGCAAATCAAACTCAATCACGCTCCCGAGAGCTTTCTCATCATGCCCGGGCTTGACCCGGGCATCTTCTTTGGAGGAGCATAAGAGGATGCTCGCATCAAGTGCGGGCATGATGAGAAACTGGCGCCAAATGCCCATGAAAAAAATTGCCGCCCGCAAGGGCATGCCTGACGTTCAGTTGACCAAAAGCGAGTTCAGCCGCCGCTTCCGCAATCGTTTCTACGACCCCGCCTTCGGCGGTACAGAACAAGCCATCGCCGCCATCACCGACACGGCGTGGGACGGTTATGACAACTCACGAAAAAGCCCGCGCAAGGTGCGGGCCGGAAAAGGCTTTGCCAAGCCCAACGATGAGCTTCCCGTCGAATGGCTGGAAACCCGGGGCCGCATCAAGCAGGCCGAGGCCCGCCAGAGGAATCCCAAATCGCCCAACCGTATTCTGCTCATCAATGGCTCCATGCGTTCAAACCACACCTGCCCCGGTGAAATGTCGAAGTCCTGGCGGCTGCTGAAGCTCGCCAAAAACGTGATCGAAGCCGAGAAAAAATTCGAAGTGGAGGTTCTCGATCTGAGCCGCCTTGCCTCCGAGTATGGCCGCCTCATTCACCCGTGCAAGGCCTGCGTGTCCACCGCCATGCCACTCTGCCACTGGCCCTGCTCGTGCTATCCGAATTTCTCCCTCGGCCAAGTCAACGATTGGATGAGCGACATTTATCCCATGTGGGTGGCGGCCCACGGTGTGATGATCGTAACGCCGGTCAACTGGTACGGCGCGCCCGCTGGTTTGAAGGCGATGATCGATCGCCTCGTCTGTGCCGATGGCGGCAATCCCGATCCCACCACAACCGATGGCAAGGATCCCGAACTCGCCAAGGAGCTCGAGATGAAAGGTTGGGATTATCCACGCCATCTCGCGGGCCGCCTGTTTTCCGTGGTCGCGCACGGCGACACGGCCGGCATTGAAACCTTGCGCCGGAGTCTCTACGATTGGTTGAGCGATATTGGCATGATCCAGGCTGGCCACAAGGCGGCGCTCGACCGGTATATCGGCTATTTCGGCACCTATGCCGAAAGCCACCTTGAGCTGGACAAGGACACAGCCGTACAAGAAGAAGTCCGCAACGCCGCCCGCGCTTTGGTCGAAGCGGTCAGGCTGATGCGCGCCGGAAAGTTCCGCCAACCCGATGCAAAATTGGAAGAGGCCAGGCCGAAGTAATCCAAGAATTGTCATCCCCGCACTTTTGCGGGGACCCATCGCGCTATTCGCGTTATTTATCCGATACGGATGAATGGGTCGCCGGAATAAATCCGGCGATGACATTGTTTGGCAGTTTTACGCCGCTTCCGCCTTCCTTGACGCCACCACCTGATCGGCGGTGCGGCCTGTAAGTTCGGCCATGTGATCGTGCTTGTAGGTAAAGGTGCCCACTCCCGCCGTCGCCGAACGAAGCTCGATGATGAGAGAACCCATTTCCGACTCCGGCATGTGGGCCTTCACCGTATCCCAGCCGGGCCAGCCCTCCCGCCCGTCGAAGCCGAGCAACTGGCCGCGATGGCCCGTGACGATCTGGTTGATGCGCGAGGTGGCATCGCTGGGCACGTGGATTTCAACCGCAACGATGGGCTCAAGCAGTACCGGCGAACATTGCGGCATGCCTTCGCTCATGGCGATGCGGGCCGCCGTCTTGAACGCCATTTCGGAAGAGTCGACGTCATGATAGGAGCCATCCGACAGATTCACCGTGAAATCGACTACCTTGAAACCCAGCGGCCCGTGCAGCATCCATTCACGCACCCCGGTTTCCACCGCGGGGATATATTGTTTCGGCACCACGCCTCCCGTGATCGTGTCGGTGAACACGAAACCCTCACCCCGCGGCAGCGGCTTGATTTCAACCACGATGTCGCCGAATTGGCCATGGCCCCCCGATTGCTTCTTGTGACGGCCCCGCACTTGCGTCGATCTGCGGATCGTCTCCTTGTAGGCGATGCGCCGCGGCCTCGACCCCGCGCGTATGCCGAATTTTCCTTCAAGCCGTTCCAGCGCCACGCGCAGGTGCATTTCCCCCTGCCCCCACAGCACCATTTCGTGGGTATCGGTATTGTGTTCGAGCGCCAGCGATGGGTCTTCCTCCACCAGCTTCGCAATGGCGCTGGTCAGCTTCACCTCGTCTTTGCGGTCGCTCACCGAGAGCGCCAGCCCGTAAACGCTCGAAGCCCGCGCGATCTTCGCCAGTTGCGGTGTCGAACCCTTGGCTGTCGAAATCGTCTCGCCCGTGGCGATATTTTCGAGGCGGCCCAGCGCCACTGTGTCCCCCGCCTTTGCCTTAGCGATTTTGGTTTGCGCTTGGCCCATCAGCGTGAACACTCCGGCGGTGCGGGCATCCTGTCCCACCCCGCCATGGAACACCGCACCATCCGCCACCTCGCCCTGGAGAATGCGGGACAAAGACAGCTTGCCGCCATGGGCCGTGTGGAAAGTTTTGAGCACCTGAGCTACGATTCCGTTGCCAGCCTTGAGGCCAAGACGCTTGGCCGTGTCGACCACACCCGGCGCCTCGTGGCGCAGCGCCTTGAGCAGGCGGCCCACGCCATTGCCATGCTCGGCTGAGCCGAACAGCACGGGCGTAATCAGGCCCTCTGCCAGTTCGCGGGTGAGATCGGTGAAAACCTTGTCGCGCGGGGGTTCCAAATCCGAAAGCAATTGCTCCATGAGCTCGTCATCGTGATCGGCAAGCTTTTCCAGCATGGCGAAGCGTTCGCTCTTCTCCATCTCGGCGGAGTCCGCCGGCATGTCGATGACCTGGCTGTCGGCGTGTTCGCGATAAATAAAGGCCCGCTCAAGCGCCAAATCGATGAAGCCCGTGACGATTGAGCCCTTGAGGATCGGCAATTGCCGGAGGATCAGCGGCTTCGAACTTGCCGGTTGCAGCCAGGTCAATACATCGCGCGGCGAGGATTCGGTCTTGTCGATCTTGTTAATGAAAAGAAAGCGGGGGATCGCCA
>JBKKDI010000117.1:0-13404 GCA_046708645.1 Aestuariivirga sp. | reverse complement strand
TGTGCTGCTTCCTCATCGGCGCGCAAATTAACGCTGCCCAGGCGCTCGCGGTCCTCGCGAAGGCCGATCAGCTTGCGCTCGATCTCCTCAGCGTGCGGAATTTTCTCCATGTCGAGGCCGGCGTTGGTCACCACTTCATTGGGCGCGCATTGCAGAACCTCGCCGATGCGGCGCTCGCAATGTTCAAGGTTTTGCGTGGCCGCTTCGAGGCGGGCGCCAAGCCTCGCATGCTGCTCCCGTGTCGATGAGAGCTGCTCCTGGGCGTTGCGCAATTCCTGGTCGGCGGCTCGGACATGGTTTTCGGCGTTGGCCAACGCATCGGCCGCGGCCTTGCGCTCACTCTCCGCTTCCGCCAGCAGGTTCATCAATTTGAAACGCTTGTCGGCGAGCTGTTGCGGCACCGAGGAAAGTTCGAGGATGGCGGCGCGGGTTTCTTCAGCGCGCCGCGACAATTGCTCGATCTGCGCCACGGCGCGCTGGGCACGCTCCGCCCATTGGGTGCGTTCGGCCTCGATCGCCCTGATACGGTCGATGCGAGCCCGGGCCTCGCGCTCCAATCCATCATGCTGGCTGCGGGCCTCCGCATAAAGGGCGCGGTCGCGGTTCGTAGCGTCGCGCAATTGCGCGAGCTCCGCCTGCAACATGTCGAGGGCGGGAAGTGCCGAGGCTTCAGCCTCCGCCATTTCGTGCTGGTCACGGGATTCGGCAAGGGATTGGCCGATGCGCCGAAGCGCCTCGTCGAGAGCGCTTGTTTGGGCCAGCCGTTCGGACGCCTGCCGCTCATGGGCCGCCAGCGCCCGGCGCGCTACCTCCACCGCCGACGTGGCCGCCCGCAGCGCCTCGCGCCGATCGCGTTCGGTACGGGTGGCCGCTTCGACAACGCCGCGAGCGGTATCGAATTGGGCTCGCGCCCCATCGGCTGCTTGGGCGGCGCCCGCCATTTCGATATCGAGAACAGCCAGCCGGTTGCGTTCCGCGAGCCGTTTGGCGGCGGCATTGGGTGCTTCGGCCGCTGCGGTGAAACCATCCCAGCGCCACACATCGCCGGCGCGCGAAACCAGGCGCTGGCCGGGTTTAAGTTGTGGTTGCAATGCCTGGCCCAACCCCTTGGAAACAATACCAATATGCGACAGGCGGCGGGCAAGGGCGGGCGGCGCCTGAACGAATTCATTGAGAGCCTCCGCGCCCTCGGGCAGGGAAGCGGCTGCATCGAGCGGCGGCAGCCCCCGCCAATGGATCGGCGCTGCTTCATCGGCCGAGGCATCGATGTCTTCACCGAGTGCTGCACCGAGCGCTGCCTCATAGCCGGGCGATACCGCGAGCGCATCGACAAGGCGTGGCCACAGATCGCCATCGCTGGATTTCAGCAGATTCGTCAGTGTGCGGACTTCCGTCGCAAGCGCGTCGGCGCCGCGGCGGGCCTCGTCATGGGCGGTTCTGGTATCCGCTTCCGATTGGCGGGCCGATATCAGGGCGGCTTCCGCCTCGCTGACCGCGGCCTCACTGCTGGCGGCCACGGCGACGGCGGCATCCACCGCGGCAGCCAGCCGCTCGCCATCGCCTGAGCCGTCGAACTCCGCCAGCAACGCATTGCGCCGCAACACTGCATAGCTTTCCTCGCGCTCGAACTTGGCGATGCGCGCCTTGTGATCTTCAATTGCCCTCAGCGTCGCGTCGCGCCGCGCCATAAGTTCCGAAAGCTTGGTGCCGGCTTGGTCGGTGGCCTCCTGTGAGCGCGCCAGCGCCTCGGCTGCCGCCTGAAGGGCAGCGGCCGCCTGCCGGCGAAGTTCGCTGTCTTGTGCTTGTGCCGATTTCAGGACGCCGTCTTCCGAGGCCAGCCGCGCCAGCACGCGCTCCGTGTCGGTCAACAGATCTTGCTCGCGGGCCTGATCGCCGTCGATCTGGGCGATACGCAAATCCAGTTCACGGCCACGGGCTTCGGCGCGGCGCTCTTCCTCGTCAAGGGCGCTGCGTTCCAGCGCCATGCGCTGCAGCACCGCGGCGCGGATCGTCTCCTGCTCGCGAAGTGCGGGAAGCTTTTCGCCAAGCTCGTCGCGCAGGCGCAGCTTCTCCGAGGCAAGCCGCGTGTGCTCGGCGAGGACTCGCGTCGTTTCGTCGAGGGCCTTTGCGTCACGGGCCGCGGTCTCCGCCGCATCCTTCCAGGCGGCATAGAGGCCCGCCGCCTCCAGCTTGCGGATTTCAGCGGAGATCTGCTTGTACTTGACCGCCTGGCGGGCCTGGCGCTTCAGGCTGTTAAGCTGGGTTTCGAGCTGCGCCGTCACATCTTCAAGGCGCGTGAGGTTCTGCGCCGCGGCGTTGAGCTTCAATTCCGCCTCATGGCGGCGCGTATGAAGGCCGGTAATGCCCGCCGCCTCTTCAAGGATGAGACGGCGTGCCTGCGGCTTGGCATTGATGATTTCACCGATCTGGCCCTGGCGCACCAGCGCCGGCGAACGCGCCCCCGTCGAGGCATCGGCGAAGAGGAGTTGCACGTCCCGGGCCCGCACATCGCGACCGTTGATGCGATATGACGATCCCGCCTCGCGCTCGATATGGCGGGAAATCTCAAGGGTCTCGCTGTCATTGTGCTGGGGTGGTGCGGTGCGATCGTCGTTGGCGAGCGTCACCATGACTTCCGCCATGTTGCGCGACGGCCGTTGCGTCGTGCCCGAGAAGATCACGTCCTCCATGCCGGAGCCGCGCATGGATTTGTAGGAGCTCTCGCCCATCACCCAGCGCAGCGCCTCAAGCAGATTGGATTTGCCGCAGCCGTTGGGGCCGACCACGCCGGTCAAACCCGGCTCGATGATCAGGTCCGCCGGCTCCACGAAGGACTTGAATCCCGAAAGGCGCAGCCGTGTAAACTTCATCGTCCCCTAGCCCCCGTCTCCGCTCAGGCGAGAAGCGGATCGATCTTTGCCCTTAGAGTTTCGATAGTCACCACGCCGTCAAGCTTTTCGCCATTGAGGAAGAAGGTGGGAATGCCCTCAATTCCAAAGGTCGCTCCTTTGTCGCGGATATCGATGATGCCCTGACTGACCGCTTTGTCCTTCAGCAGTTTATCGAAAGCTTCCTTGGTGAATCCCGCCTGCTTGGCGATGTTGAACAGTTCGTCCGGCCAATTCGCCACCCATGTCGCTTGCGTCTTGAAGAAAATGTCGATCATCGGAAAATAGGATTCCTTCGGCACCGACCGCGCCAGCATGAAGGCGGCAAGGGCGGCGTCGTTGTGCGGAAATTCCCGGAACACGAACCGTATCTTGTTGGTGTCGATGTACTCGCTCTTCAGCTTGCCGAAACTGTCGTTATGGAAGGCGGCGCAATGGGGGCAACTCGCCGAGGCGTATTCGATGAGAACCACCTTGGCATCCGCCGGCCCCATGGACATTTCACCGATGGCCGGAGGTTTATTGAGCTCCGCCACATCGAGGGCAAAGGCTGGTCCCATCAGCAACGCCAAACCGGCAAGAGCCGTGGAGCCCAGGAGAAAATCACGGCGATTTAGTGCAGTCATGGTTATTACCTACTAGATGTTGGGGGTTGATACCAATGGATTATTTGGATTGTGGAGAACCTTGGGCGGCAGCGATCCCCGCTCCCAAACGGCCCAGAGCGGCTTTCAAGGAACCGTCTTCAATTGCCGCAAGCTCTTGTTCGCAAAGTTTTTTTACAGATTTTGCCGGGTTGGGCGCAACCGTTTTAGCCCATGCCGCGGCCTGAACGATTTTTACGACTTCGACCGCGCCATAGCCGAGAAAGCGGTTGATTCGCTCGATGATGAGGGGCGCCTGGTGCTGCAGTTCGAGGCCACGGCCCGGCGCCGCGCGGATAACCAGCGTGCCGGCAGACTTCCGGACACCTTCGCCCCCGCCACGGGGCCACTTGATTCGCTCAAGCTCGCTGAACCGGCTCAACTCCTCGCCCACGATTTCCGGCCAACGCCCGAGAAGATCGGCCTGGCCAAAGCCATGGCGGGCGAAGGCGGCGCGAGTGAGATCGCGGAAATGCTTGTCGAGAGTTTCCATCGAGGCGTCTATATGGTGGTCTCCATAGCGGAAGTCGATATTTCGTGACCATGGCCAAACGAGGGCTTCAAGAAGATTTGGCGGGCCAGCTTCTGCACTGGTACGGCATCCACGGGCGCGAGCTGCCTTGGCGGGTGAAATCCGCACGGTGCGCTGACCCCTATCACGTCTGGCTCTCGGAAATCATGCTGCAACAGACCACGGTTGCGGCGGTGAAGGCGTACTTCCAGAAGTTTCTGGCGCTATGGCCAACCGTGGGAGCTCTCGCTGCCGCATCACTGGACGATGTGTTGAGGGCGTGGGCGGGGCTTGGATATTATGCCCGCGCCCGCAATCTGCACGCTTGCGCCAAGATTGTTGCCGTGGACTTGCATGGCCATTTTCCAGAAACGGCAGAAGGCCTGCGGGCCCTCCCGGGAATCGGCCCCTATACGGCGGCGGCCATTGCTGCCATCGCCTTCGGCCGGCCCCATGCCGCGGTCGATGGCAACGTCGAGCGGGTCATCAGCCGTCTCTATGCGATCGAGACGCCCCTGCCGAATTCCAAGCCGTGGATACGTTCACTCGCGCAAGCGATTGTTCCCCAACGGAGGGCCGGTGACTTCGCCCAGGCCATGATGGATCTCGGCGCCACGATCTGCACGCCCCGGTCGCCCAATTGCGGAAATTGTCCGTGGGCGGAGCATTGCGCGGGTCGCAAGGTGGGGATAGCCGCAAGCCTGCCGCGCCGGAAAGCCAAGGCCGCGACACCGACGCGCTACGGCACCGTCTTCTGGATCGAGCGCCAGGATGGCGCGGTGCTGCTGCGCCGGCGTCCGGAGAAAGGTTTGCTTGGCGGCATGATGGAAGTGCCCTCGACCGGCTGGACCGGATCGCCGCCGCGAGATGCTAAGGCCTCGGCGCCTGTTCTTGCCTCATGGAAGAAACTCAATGGCAAGGTGGAGCATACTTTCACCCACTTCCATCTTGAGCTTTCAGTGCTCAAATCCGAGGGGGTTACCGATCGCGCGCTATGCCAGAGCGGCGGCTACCGCTGGGTGCCGCGGCAAGCCCTTGCCGCCGAGGCCTTACCCACGGTGATGCGGAAAGTGGTGGCGTTGGTGTTGAACTAGCGCCTGTCCGGTTAAGAACGATGCGGGATGGCAAGTTGCGGAGTTGCCCGCTTTTACCCTTCCCCCGCGAGGGGGGAAGTGGAAAAAGTTTTGAGCTTCGATCAGACCAGGAGTCCGCAAACCCCACGCGGTGATTGATCTTCCTAAGTTTCTCCACGTCCTTAACCGGACAGCAGTGCACTTGATGCGGGCATCCCATCCGCGGAAAAAGATGCCCGGGTCAAGCTCGGGCGCGATGAAAGATTGATACTTTGGCCAGACTCAAGTGTCGGAATAGAAGATGTGGTGGCCGATCTTGATGAGCCGTTTCATGCTTTTGGCCCACTTGGGGTTGACGTAGTCGGCATGATAATTGGTGGCGGCGCCGACGGCGCGGATGGACTGGTCGCCGGCAATCGCCTTCAAGGCGATGCGCTTGGAGTTGGCCCACGCGCCGGGCTGCTTCACGTCGTCGGGCAGGCCGTCGCATGCAAAGGAAAACTGGCAGGAATTACGCCGGCCGGAGCCCTGATAGACGACGCCGCAGATCGATTTTGGGAAATCCGGATCCTTGACGCGATTGAGAATAACCTTGGCCACCGCGAGTTGGCCGAGTTCCGTTTCGGACCGGGCTTCGAAATAGAGGGCCCGGGCCAGGCAATTTTCTTCGGCAAGGCGGACGCGGCGGGCGGCGATCACCTGCTGTTTCTCGCCGCGTTTCAGCTTGAACGATCTCTCGATTTTGGCGGTGGAGGGCGTCAGGCTCAGTTTCCGGAGAGGCGTACCGGCCTCTTCTTTGACGGAGGCCAGGACGGGTTCGTTAAGATTGACAGCGGCCGGCAAGATTCTAATGGTCCGGCTTGGATTATAGGCAAGACTGTCGCCCTTGCCCGAATGAACAACCGATTGCTTCTCCAGTATAGTGAGATTGACGAGGTCAAAATTGCTGCCTTCCGGCAGTAGCGAGCCCTTGGAAAAGATGGTGGAAGCCGGCGCGGAGTTCGCATCCAGGCGTTCATCGGGAAGCGCATTGTGGGCAATGGCGTTCTGGCCCATGTAGTGGCCGGCGAAGGCGAATGCCATAACCAGCATGAAACCGCCGAACGCGAAGGGGCCATATTCACGAATCCAGCTGCGGCGCTCGCCCAGCTCATGGTCCTCGTAGCGGACCGGCCTCCGCGGCCTATAAACTCGCCCTGCTGTCGTCACTTCCCCTCAACTTACCGTGGGCCGTGTTATCGGTGCGGCGCTGTTAACTCGCGGTAGTCTAACCCAGGCACGTTTAGCATAGGTTAACCATACGGGCAACCCAAAGCAGCCAAATTGCCAACAGATTTTGGCCGTCATCGAGGCTTTGGTCAAATAGAAAAAATTCAACGATTAGAAAGTTTTGCCTGGGCTGCCGCCAATCTTGCGATGGGAACGCGGAAGGGCGAGCAGGAAACATAATCGAGGCCGGCCTGCTCGCAGAAGGCAATCGACGCGGGATCGCCGCCATGTTCGCCGCAAATCCCCAGTTTAATGCCGGCGCGCGTGGCCCTGCCCCTATTGACCGCCATCGTTACAAGTTCGCCCACGCCTTCGATATCCAGAGAGATGAAGGGATCGGTCTTGAAGATGCCCTTCGCCGTGTATTCGCCGATGAAGCGGGCGGCATCGTCGCGGCTGATGCCAAAAACCGTCTGGGTAAGGTCATTGGTGCCAAAGGAGAAGAATTCGGCGGAATGGGCAATGTCGCCCGCCAGCAGGGCGGCCCGCGGCAACTCGATCATGGTTCCCACCAGATAGTCGATGGCGACACCGGTTTCCGCCGCCACCGCTTTCGCCACGCTCACAATGCGTTCCTTGATCATGTCGAGTTCGGCCCTGGCCGCCACCAGGGGCACCATCACCTCGGGGATCGGCGCCTTGCCGTTGCGCCGCGCCACTTCGGTTGCCGCTTCGAAGATGGCGCGCGCCTGCATCTCGGCGATCTCCGGATAGCTGATCGCCAGCCTGACGCCCCGATGGCCCAGCATGGGATTGAACTCGTGCAGTTCGGCGACGCGAGCACGGAGCGCCTCCGGGTCGGCATTCATCTCATCGGCCACCTCTTCGATTTCATGGTCGGCCTGGGGCAAGAATTCGTGCAGCGGCGGGTCAAGCAGGCGGATGGTGACGGGAAGGCCTACCATGATCTCAAATAACTCGATGAAATCGTTGCGCTGCATCGGCAGGATCTTGGTGAGCGCCGCGCGCCTGCCGTCTTCGGTGTTGGCGAGGATCATCTCGCGCACCGCCACGATGCGGTCGGTCTCGAAGAACATGTGCTCGGTGCGGCACAGGCCAATGCCTTCGGCGCCGAAATCCCGCGCGGTACGGGCGTCGAGGGGCGTTTCCGCGTTGGCTCTCACCGTCATCCGCCGCACCTTGTCCGCCCAGCCCATGAGCGTAGCGAAGTCGCCGGAAAGCTCCGGTTTGATGGTCTCAACTTCGCCCTTGATCACCTGGCCGGTGGAACCGTCGATAGTGATGATGTCGCCCTTGTTGAGCACCAGCCCCAGCGAACTCATGGTCCCCGCCCGATAATCCACGCGGATGGAGCCCGCGCCCGAAACGCAGGGCTTGCCCATGCCGCGCGCCACGACCGCCGCGTGGGAGGTCATGCCGCCGCGCGCCGTCAGAATACCCTCCGCCGCGTGCATGCCGTGAATATCTTCGGGGCTGGTTTCGACGCGAACCAGAATGACCCTGCGGCCCAAACCCTTGAGGCGCTCGGCTTCGGCCGAATCAAACACGATCTCGCCCGATGCCGCTCCCGGCGAGGCGGGAAGGCCCGTGGCGATCACGTCGCGCTTGGCGTCCGGATCGAGGGTTGGATGCAGCAATTGATCGAGAGAGGAGGGCTCGATCCGCAGAATGGCCTCATCCTTGGTGATCAAACCCGCATTGGCCATGTCGACGGCGATTCTGAGCGCCGCGTTGGCGGTGCGCTTGCCAGTGCGGGTTTGCAGCATCCAGAGCTTGCCGTCCTGGATGGTGAATTCCAGATCCTGCATGTCGCGGTAATGGTTTTCGAGCTTGTCGAAGGTTGCCTGTAATTCCTTGAAGGTCGAGGGCATCAGGACTTCGAGGGAAGGGGCGTCGGAGCCCGCTTCCTTCCGCGCCTTCTCGGTGATGTTCTGCGGCGTGCGAATGCCGGCGACTACGTCCTCGCCCTGGGCGTTGACGAGAAACTCGCCATAGAGCGCCTTTTCCCCGGTGGAGGGATTGCGGGTGAAGGCAACACCCGTGGCCGACGTCTGGCCCATATTGCCGAATACCATGGCCTGGACATTGACGGCAGTTCCCCAATCCTCGGGGATGTTGTTGAGCTTCCGGTAGGTGATGGCGCGCGCCGATTTCCATGACTCGAACACAGCACCCACCGCACCCCACAGTTGTTCATGAACATCCTGCGGGAAAGGCTTGCCGGTATGGTCCTTCACCACCGCCTTGTAGCGCGCGATGAGGCTCGCCCATTCCTCCGCCGAAATCTCCGTGTCGAGCGCGTAACCTTTCTCGTCCTTGTAGCCGCCGAGAATTTCTTCGAAGTCGGCGTGATCGACACCCAGCACCACGGCGGAATACATGCCGATGAAACGACGGTAGCTGTCGTAGGCGAAGCGCCTGTCGCCCGAACGCGATGCGAGGCCCTCGACGGTTTGATCGTTGAGGCCGAGGTTGAGGACGGTATCCATCATGCCGGGCATGGAGGCCCGGGCGCCGGAACGCACGGATACGAGCAGCGGCTTTGCTGGGTCGCCGAAAGTGGCGCTAACGAGCTTGCCCACTTCGGCCAGGGCGGCTTCGGCTTCGGCGCGCAATCCGTCCGGGTACTGACGATTGTTCCCGGTGAAGAGGTTGCAAACCTCGGTGGTGATGGTGAAGCCCGGCGGCACCGGCAGGCCCAGATTGGCCATCTCGGCGAGATTGGCGCCCTTGCCGCCGAGCAGCGCCTTCATGCCGGCCTTGCCCTCGGCACTGCCGCCGCCGAAACGATAGACGCGCTTTTCCGCCATGTCCGATTCCCGTTATGCGCGGGCAACAATCACGGCTTGGGCGGCGCGGTCAAGTGGCGAGGGCAGCCTTCCGGCGGGTGCGCCCCAGCACGAGCCAGAAGGCAATCGCCATGTTCAGGAGATTGAAGGCGATACCGTTCAAAAACGCGGCCTGATAGGAACCGGTCAAATCGAAAATCTTTCCCGACATCCAGCCGCCCAGCGCCATGCCCAGCACGGTGGCCGTCATCACGAGGCTGATGCGCGTTCCCGCTTGCCGCGCGGGATAATGATCGCGGACGATCAAGGCATAGCTCGGCACGATGCCGCCCTGGGCCAGCCCGAAGAAAGCGGAGACGATGTAAAGCGAGGCCAGCCCATCGAAGGGGATATAGAACAGCAGCGCCAGGCATTGCAGGAAGGAACCGAGCAGCAATGTGCCTGCGCCGCCGATCCGGTCGGCAATGAAGCCCGAGGCGAGCCGGCTCACGACACCGAAGCCTAGCATCAGCGACAGCATCTCGGCGCCCCGCGCCACGCCATAACCGAGATCGCTGCAATAGGCGACGATGTGAACCTGCGGCATCGACATGGCGACGCAGCAGGCAAGCCCCGCCACGATCAGAAGCGGATAGAGAAAAGGCGGTTTCGGCAGAAGTCCGGCGCTGCCATGCCCCGAGCTGGCGGGACTGGCCCGGTCGTCGAACACCGGCCGGCGGCGCAGCAGCAGCGCCAGCGGCATTATCGCCGCGACGCAGACGAGCCCAATGACCATATAGACTGGACGCCAGCCATAGGCGGCAATCCCCTGTTGCATGAGGGGAGGCCAAATGGCGCCCGCACCATAACTGCCGCTGGCCACGATGGCGACGGCAATGCCACGCCTTTTCAAAAACCACTGGGAGACATCGGCGATCAATGGACCGAATGCGGCGGAGCTCCCCAAGAACCCGATCGGCAGCGCCTGCAAGATCAGGAATTGTACGTAGTTCTGCGACAGCGCGCTGAGAACAAATCCAATTCCGAGCGAAATCGCTCCCACGAACAGCGGCACGGTAATGCCGAAGCGGTCCGCCAAACGGCCCATGAACACGCCGCCCAGGGCAAAGCCGATGGTGGTGACGGTGTAGGATAGAGAGGCGCCGGCTCGATCCAACCCAAATTCCGTCTGTATCAACGGCAACACCACGACGGAGGCCCACAGACCAACGCCGCTGACGGTTGCCAGCGCCAGCGAGATCAGTAAACGTGCCCACGCATAGCGGCTGTCGGGCGTGTAGGCGGTGGCTGCGGTCATGCGTAGAGTTCTCGCTCTTTTCCCACCATGTCATTGCCGGGCTTGTCCCGGCAACCCATCAAACCGCATGGCTGGTCCATCTTACAAGCTGAGGAATGGGTCGCCGGAATAAATCCGGCGATGACAACTTTTTTTACCCTTCGATCTTCGAGAAATCCGCCACTTCCAGGGTCGCTGCGCGGATGCGGTTCAAGAGCTTCAGGCGGTTTTCCCGGAAAGTCGCGTCCTTGTCGTTCACCGTCACGGAATCGAAAAAGGCATCGACGGGCGCACGCAATCTGGCGATGGCCCGCATGGCCGCTTCAAAATCCTCATGCTCGATGGCCTTGCGCGCCTGCCCCGCGGCAACGGTGATGGCCGAGTGCAGCGCCTTCTCCTCGCCCTTGATCAAAAAATCGGGCCGCACGTCGCCGCCGTAACTGTGGCCATCCTTCTTCTCCTCAATCTTCAGAATGTTGGCGGCACGCTTCACACCGGTCAGCAGATTCTTGCCGTCGTCGGTCTCGAGGAATTTAGACAACGCCTCGACGCGCTTGAAAACCATCAATAGATCATCAGCCTTGTTTACATCCGCATACGCAGACCCACCGCCCATCGCTTGCGCCATTACTTTAGTTATGGGTTTGATTGAAAAAACTGCGTCAACCAAATCGTGGCGTTTGCCCTGTTCGCGCAGAAGAATTCGTAGGCGTTCACCAAAGAAAGACAACAGTTCGCTTTGAATGCGAAGGATCCCATGGACAACATGATGGAACTCACCTTCAATTACTCGACGATTGGACTCAAATTCTTCTGTCAGTTCTGGTCGAGCGAGAAAGTCAGCAGTCTGAGAGATTGCGCGTTGCGAGTCCGCAAACATGTCCTGGACTTGACGTTCCAAAATTTGATTCGCAGAGGTTTCTATTAGCGTGCCAAGCCTTAATCTAAGATTCTCTTCCAAGACAGAGCGTACTATTCCAAGTGCGGCTCTTCTCAACGCATATGGGTCCTTCGAACCTGTCGGCTTTTCATCAACAGCCCAGAAACCGACCAAGGTATCAAGTTTGTCGGCCAAGGCCACAGCCTGTCCTACCTTCGACACTGGAATTGAGTCGCTCGGACCCTGAGGTTTGTAGTGGTCGCGGATGGCGTCGGCGACTTCAGGGTCGATTCCCTGATCCAGGGCGTAATAGCGCCCCATCAATCCTTGCAGCTCGGGGAACTCACCGACCATGCCGGTGACGAGATCAGCCTTCGAGAGTTTCGCCGCGAGTTGGGTTTTCTTGATATCGGCGCCGATGGTTTTGGCAATCTCACCCGCCAATGCCTCGATGCGTTTCACCCTTTCGCCCTGGCTGCCGAGCTTGGCGTGGAAAGTGATTGTATCGAGTCTTGGCAGCAGTTTTTCCAGCGGCGTCTTGCGGTCGTGGTCCCAGAAGAACTGTGCATCTGATAACCGTGCGGCGACGACCTTGTTGTTGCCAGCTACGACCTGCTTGCCGCCATCACTGGCGGCCAGATTGGCCACGAGAATGTATTTGTTGGAGAGCTTGCCACTCTTTGTGTCACGGAGCGCGAAACATTTCTGGTGGTTCTTGATCGTCGTAGCGATCACTTCCGGCGGCATCGCCAGAAATTTCGCGTCGAATTCGCCCATCAGCACCACGGGCCATTCGGCGAGGCCTGCGGTTTCCTTGAGCAGGCCCTCGTCCTCAATCACCTCCAGCCCCTGGGCGAAAGCGAGGTTGCGGGCCTCGGTGCGGATCGTCTCGGCGCGGGCCGCGCTATCCACCACGACAAATTGCTTGTGAAGCTTCGCGGCATAGTCCTCGAAACGGCGCACCTCGATCTTCTGTACGCCCATGAAACGATGGCCGCGCGTCACGTTACCGCTGGCGATTCCTTCCACGGCGAAGGGCACAACTTCGCCATCGAACGTGCAGAGGATCGATTGCAGGGGCCGCACCCAGCGCAAGGTTCCCGAACCCCAACGCATGGATTTGGGCCAGGGAAATTTGCGGATCACGTCCGGCACCAGGGCAGCGATGACATCGGGTGCAGATTGGCCCGCTTTCCGCACCACGGCGATATAGAGTTTGCCCTTCTTGTCGTCCTGAACCTTCAAGTCATCGAGCTTGAGCCCGGTAGACTTGAGGAAGCCATCGATGGCGGTTTGCGGCGCATCGACGCGCGGGCCTTTGCGTTCTTCCGCCACATCGGCGGCCTTGGCGTTCAAGCCTTCCACCGAAAGCACAAGGCGGCGCGGCCCCGCGTGGGTTTGCGCTCCTTCATAAGTCAGGCCCGCCTCCACCAGCCCGTTGGTGATCAACGCGCGCAAATCCTCCGCCGCCTTCTGCTGCATGCGGGCGGGAATTTCTTCAGAGAAAAGTTCGAGAAGGAGTTCAGGCATTGATCAATTACATTTGTCCAATTTTGTCATTTCCGGGCTTGTCCCGGCAACCCATCCATCCGTAAGCTGAATGATGGGTCCCCGGAACAAGTCCGGGATGACAGATTTTCTCATTTTGCAACGCCTTGGTCGCCCCCGCCCGCCGTCCTGCTCCAGGCTTCGCAACAGCCCTTCGCCAGATCGCGGACGCGGAGGATATAGGCCTGGCGCTCGGTCACGGAGATGACGCCGCGCGCGTCGAGCATGTTGAAGGTGTGGGATGCCTTGATGCACTGGTCGTAGGCGGGTAGCGCCATTTCGCCCACTTCAAGCAGCGCCTTGCATTCTTTTTCGGCGTCGTCGAAGTGGCGAAGCAGACGATCCGTATCGGCGTATTCGAAATTGTAACGGGAGAATTCGTGCTCGGCTTGCAGGAACACATCGCCATAGGAAATGCGCCCGTTGAAGCTCAGATCGTAGACATTGTCGGCGCCCTGCACATACATGGCGAGCCTCTCCAGGCCATAGGTCAATTCGCCGGAGACGGGCATGCAATCGAGCCCGCCCACCTGCTGAAAATAGGTGAACTGGGACACTTCCATGC
>JBKKDI010000116.1:0-5294 GCA_046708645.1 Aestuariivirga sp. | reverse complement strand
GCCCAGCCCATGCCATTTTCCAGAAGCGTTCTGAGTTCCGTCCGGCGGCCTTGGAACAGGGCGGATTTGAGTCCGCCTTTGATGCCGCCTTCGATGACAAGGGATACAACGCGCGCCGCCCCAAGCTCCGGTTGCTTCGCAACAGGGTTGAGGGGAAGCGCGAAATTCTCCGGGATATCGGGCGCGGTGACGGTCCCTTCCTGCGTCAAATAGGCCAGTTCGGAGACGTCCTCGAAGAGATCGAGCGCTAGTGTCATATCGGCGTCGGGCAGAACCAGAAGATCCGCGCGCTGCCCCGGCGCCAGCAACAGCGGGCCGTTACCTGACTGACTCGGTTTGACGGGCTGGCCGTCGCGGGCGACGAGCAGCGGATCACCGCCCTTGAAGAGCAGCCCCATGCTCCGCACATTCGCTGCGTTGAGCAGGCGAAGCCTCGTGTATTTGCCGGACGCCAATTTGATGCGTGGCCGGTACTGGCCATTGACGGTGAACCAGTTGCCAAGCCGGCCCTCGCCGACCATGGCTTCAACGTCACCGAAGTTTCCGTCGATGACGCCGTCCTCGCCCAGTTTCCAGTCGTCGAGGACGAGTGCAAGATCTTCAAGTCCGGCCACGGGCTGGCGCTCGGCCACGACAAGCATGGCATAGAGTCCCATGTCGCGGAGCCGCGACACATCGGCCATGGGACCGAGCCAGAAAGTGCCAGCGTCGGGCGGCGTAAAGACGCAATCGAAACTGTTGCCGGAACCTGCCGGCACATTGATTGTCATCAGGTCCGAAGGCCCACGCACGCCAAACCAGTGAAGCCACAATTCAAACTCCAACTCGTTGATAATGCGGAGTTTAAGTTCGTCGCCCTGGCGCGCGCGAATGATAACAGGCTCGCCTTTTTCGCTGAAACTCCAGGTCTCCGTTTCAGGCGAACCAGAGCCTAAAAGCGGCACGAACGATCTGCGGGCCCGCACAACCTGAAATTCGCCCGCCGCAACCGCCGCCCGCTTCGACAAGCCAAGGCCTGCAAGTGCGCCAAGCAGCGTTCGCCGGGACACGGTCAATGGGTCGCCTCTCGCTCAGCCCGCCATCAGTCCTTCATTTCGTAGATGTTCTCCGAAGCCGGAAAATTCCGTGTACGGACTTCCTCGGCATAGGAGCGAATGGCCTTCTCGATAGCCTGTCCCACCTCGCCGAATTCCTTGACGAATTTCGGAACCCTTGGCGACAGGCCCAGCATGTCTTCCATCACTAGGATCTGCCCATCGCAGGCAGCCGAGGCGCCGATGCCGATGGTTGGAATGGGAACCGACTTGGTGATCTTGGCGGCCAGCGGCTCGGCCACGGCCTCGAGCACCACGGCGAAAGCGCCCGCCTCGGCCACAACGCGGGCATCTTCCTCGATCAGTGCCCATTGCTCCCGCGTGCGGCCTTGGGTTTTGTAGCCGCCGAAAATATTGATCGACTGCGGTGTGAGCCCGATGTGAGCCATCACCGGAATACCACGCTCACTGAGGAAGTGGATGGTCTCGGACATGCGCCGGCCGCCTTCGATCTTGACGGCGCCGCATTGGGTTTTCTTGATCACCTTCGCGGCATTGCGAAAGGCTTGCGCCGGGCTTTCCTCATAGGACCCAAACGGCATATCGACCACCACCAGGGCGCGCTTGGCCCCGCGCATGACGGCGCTGCCATGCAGGATCATGAGATCGAGAGGCACGGGCAAGGTCGATTCGAAACCGTGCATCACCATGCCAAGCGAATCGCCGACCAGCAGGAAGTCCACATATTTATCGGCAATGGCCGCCGTATGGGCGTGATAGGAGGTGAGCGAGACGATCGGAACGCCGCCTTTGCGGGCGCCGATTTCCGGTGCCGTGATGCGCTTCATGGGAGCCTGAACGGACATGCCTTACCTTATCTGGTCAGAGACAGAATTGGAACGCCGGTGAGAACCGGGTGCAGTTGTGTCATGGCGCCAAAGAGCGCGGCGCCCATCACAAGGGATAGAAGATCGTGGCCGCTCCGCGCTTCCAGCGAGGGCTTCGCACCTTGCTTCATGCCGACAGCGATGAGCAGGATAGCTGAAATCAGGAACCCGCCAAACAGGACGAGGCTGCGAAGATCGCCATTGGCGAGAAGATGCCCCGCGCTCCACAACAACACTGCAATCCCCATCGGAAAGCGCAAAGCTTGGCGGAGCCTTCCCCGGAACAGAAATATGCCGAGGCACAGGAAGGCCAGGAACGTGAGAGTGAAATTGGCATGGCGGCCCCAATCCGGCGGCTCATAGACGGGCATAGAATCGGCAAGCCGCCATCCAACCACGATGAGCGCCAGCGCAAGGATTGAAACGGCGCCGAAGGCTGGGCCATAGGCCCGTTGCCCGATGCGCGAAATTACCGCGCTCTTCAGTTGCGGCAGCCCCGGAACAAGATGCAAAACGGAAAGCAGCCCGACGCCGGCCATCAGCAGGATCATCCCGCCACCGGCAGGTTAAGAACGTAGGGGTGAAAGCCAAACAGGAAGATCACATAAAGGACCATGCCCACCATCGCCGCGATAACATCAGAACGCAGGCGCGGCGTATGGACAGGCACTTTGCCGCGGAGACTGGAAAAAACAATGTCGAGCAGCGCCAGCACCAAAAAAGTACCAAAGAAATAGACATCCGTGCGCTTGCCATTGGCTAGCAAATGGCCCGTGGCCCACAGCCCTATGCCGATCGACATGGGATTTTGCAGCCACAGCCTGAGGTAACCCTTGCCGTGGGAAGCCCCGATGGAAATGAAGCCGAGAAGCACCAGCAGCATGGTCACATGGCGCGCCCAATCGGCGGGCACATAGAGCCAGTCGCCCTCCAGGGGCTCGTGGCGCGACAGCACGAGGCCCCAAATCATAAAGCCGAGGCCCACCAGCGAAATGGCGGCGAAGAACCCTTTCCAGGCTTTTTCGCCGAACCGCAGCTTGATCCGGTCGCGGCGCAAGGGCAGCAGAATCGAAAAAAGATGAATGCCGCCAAATAGAAAGATGCCGAAAAGCAGATACGACATGAAGCTCCCCTCCTCCCTTATGCCGGAATATGGGCCGCGAACCAACCAACCGTTCAGTCGGTCATGGGATTGCCATTCTTGTGACCATAGTTGGGCACGGGCGGTGTACTCGTGGATCAAGCCATGATAAAAACCCCCGAAGCAAAATCCAAGGCCAAACAGGGGACTCCCATGAAACCAACTCTTATTCTCGTCGGCGCCGACAAGGGCGGCGTTGGCAAGACCACCATATCGCGCGCGCTCCTCGATTTCTTTGCCCGCAAAAACGTTCTCACCCGCGCCTTCGACACGGAAAATCCGCGAGGCACCCTCAAACGCTTCCACCCCGGCATTACCGAGATCATCGACTTGGGCAACGTCGCCCACCAGATGAAGCTCCTCGACACGCTGGAAACCGCCAATGTTCCGGTGACCCTCGTCGACTTGAAGGCCGGCAATATGTCCTATGCGCTTGACATGTTTGAACGCATCGGCGTGCTCGAAGCGGCTCGCGGCGGCCTGTTCAATCTCGGCCTGTTCCATGTGATCGGACCCTCGATTGCCTCTCTTGATGAAATGGCGGAGATTTCCAAATATGTAAAAGGCGTTCAGTATGTCGTCGCCCGCAATTTCATAAACGAAACCAACTTCTTCGAATGGGACCAGGCCACCCATCGCAAATATTTCGCCCAGATTCCCAAGGCGTTGGAAATCGACATCCCCAAGCTCAACGAAATGGCCTACGAACAGGTCGACCTTGCCGGTGTGACCTTCAAGGATTTCGTGGAAAATCGCGGTCCCGACGGCCAGCCCAACAAGTTCTCCTTCGTGCTGAGGGGGTACGTGCGCAAGTGGAGCTCGGAGATCGACGCCGAATTCTCCCGCGTGAAGCTGATCCAGGATCTGCTGACCGGCGGACGCGGCGCCCAGATCCAGGCCGTAGCCCAGGCATCATAATCTTCGCAAATCTTGGCCGCCCAACCGGTTATCCATATCGTTTGCTCCGACCGCCACCGCAACGGCAAAACTCTGCTGGCGCGCGTGGTGGTCGACTATCTCATGCTCGACGGGCGCGATCCCTTCGTCATCGATGCCGGTTTTCCCAATGGGCGGTTGCGCAACTTTTTTCCCGGCCGGACGGCCCTGGTCGATTTCGGCAGCACCGCTGGGCGGATGAAACTTTTCGACACCATCCTGGGCTCGCCCGGCCGCGATTACGTAATTGATCTGCCTTCGGCCCAGACCGAAAATTTCTTCGAGGCCTCCCGCGAGCTGGGATTCATTGGCGAAGCGCAGCGCCACGGTTTCAGGTTAGCCGTGCTTTTTATCGTCGACCAAAGCCCCGATTCACTCAAGATCGCCGATGCCCTGAACATGCAAACCCGGCCCGGCTTGGTGATCTTCGTTCGCAACAATTTTGTTGGCAGCGCGCTGGCGGACCATGGAGATCGAACGGTCATCGATATTCCGGACCTCGATCCGGAAATCGTCGCGATCGCGAGCGCCAAGCGATTTTCATTTCGCAGCTTTCTGCTTGATGACAATCAGGGCCTGACTGCCGGGCAGAAAACCAAACTCAAGTCGTTCCTTTATGAGATAATGGTGGGCCTCAGGAACATCGCTCCCGCCGTTAGCCTGCAGGCGCTCAGGCAATAGCGCCTCCTCGTTTCACTCGTTAGCGGTTTCACGACGCTCCTTAAGCGCTCTTTGGTTTCTTCCGGGAGCGGACGGGGCGAGCGGTCGCCCGCGCGCTCGTGTTCAGCGCCACGGCGGCGCGAATGAGCGCCTGCAACGCCTTTTCATCAATCTTATCCCCCTCATGGAAGTCGATGGCACGCCTCACGTTGCCATCGAGGCTGGAATTGAAGAGGCCTGAAGGATCCTTGAGCGAGGCGCCCTTGGCGAAGGTCATCTTCACGGCATTCTTGTACGTCTCACCGGTGCAGATGATGCCGTCGTGCTCCCACACCGGAACCCCTCTACACTTCCACTTCTCGACCACTTCGGGGTCGGCCTGCTTGATGAGAATTCGGAGCCTAGCGAGCGTCTCGCCCCGCCAATCACTCAGCTCCTTGTTTCTCGTATCGATCAGCTGAGAGGGAGAGTCTCCGCCTTTTCCTTCCTTCGAGCCGCTCTTTTTCATGGTTGTTGTCGCTTTCCTGTCACTTATGTATCGCAATCAGCACTTGGTAACGCACCGAGCTGCGCGCCATAGTGCGTGTGGCGCCCGAAGTTCACAGCAAGCAGGGCGGGTTAGCCGCAGGCGTAACC
>JBKKDI010000115.1:0-2758 GCA_046708645.1 Aestuariivirga sp. | reverse complement strand
GCCTTCTATGGCTTGAGCTACGGTGGCAAAACGGCGATGCGCATCCCGGCGCTGCTGCCCGACTATTGCCTGAGTATTTGTTCCGCTGACTACAACGAGTGGATCTGGAAGAACGTCTCTACCCGCTCCGGCTACAGCTACATGTTCACTGGCGAGTACGACATGACCGAGTTCGACCTCGGCAACAAGTTCAACTACGCCGAGATGAGCTGGCTGATCTTTCCGCGGCCGTTCATGGTCGAGCGCGGTCACGATGACGGCGTGAGTTGCGATGAATGGGTCGCCTATGAATTCGCCCGCACGTTCCGGCATTATTCAAAGCTGGGCCTCGGCGACCGTGCCGAAATCGAATTCTTCAATGGGCCTCACACGATTAATGGGGAGGGGACATTCCGCTTCCTTGACAAGTGGCTCCAGCCGGGCGGCAAGCGCTAGCCCGGCATTGGATGTTGAGCCATCCTCACCGGAAAGCGCGGAACCCGAACCTCAGCACAAGGTAGAAGAGGATCAGCGCCACGGTTAGCCGGCCGATGAATTCAAACCCCGTGCTGAGGCGCCGACGGACATGGCGCGCCATCTCGCGGCCCATGCGTTCCTGGGCTCCGGTCGAGACCGGCCATGCGTCGGGCAGGGGGCCCGCAGCCGCATCTTCCTGCAAATGCCCGGCGATGCTTTCCTGCCTGTCCAGCCACAACCGCTGACAGTTGCGGCAGATATCGAGTTCCAGTTCCCGCTGCGGCACCGGAATGAGCACTGCGGCCATGTCGCGCAGGCACTCCGGACAAAGCGCGCGGCGGCGCGGAGCCCGCGGATGAAGCGTCGCCGCTTCCCAAATGCCGTTGGCCTCCGGTTCCGGCACGACGCGCCGGAACTGGCTGAAGTTGAGCGACTGCCCGCCGCATCCCGGACAGCGCCACGCGATGCCGGTATGATGGCGCTCGGCTTTCAGCACCGTGCGGCATCGGGGACAGGTCATGGTCATGCCCATTTGTTCGCACCTGACGGCATCTTGTCCAGAGATGCAGTCACCTATGCGGCTCATGGCAACTGCGGCGCAGCTCCCCGTGGACTGATGCCCCTGGGAGCGCCGTCCGTCACGGCGGCCCCATCTATCAAGTTATCACAATCCGTTCACACGATCAGATCCGCGAGGCGGACGGACTTCTTCTCCGTGAAGAACTCGATGACGGCGTCGCGGGACTCGATGTCGTGCAGGGTCAGCTTTGCGTCCGGTGCGGCCGCCAGTTCCCTGAGAAGTGGATAGCGGCGACCGCCGGACTGGGCGTCGAATCCGTTCAAGGCGATGCGATAGCGTTTTTCCGGTTCAAGGGGTTTGCCGTCCGGAAGAGTCAGGGAGGGAACCTTCAGGTCGCGGCGTTCGCCCTCGGCGGTGACTTTGAATCCTGCGAGTCCATGCGTTGAAAATGGCGCGCTGAGCGCTTCCTGCATGATGGCGGCGAGATCGGCGCCGCGCAGTTCCACGGTGACGAGGCGGTTCTCGTAGGGAATGATCTCCCATGCGTCGGCGATGGTCTTCTTCCCCGCAGCGAGATCCTGCTTATCGAGGAAAAGCCCGTGCAGCACGCCGTCGATCTTCTGCGCGCGCTTTTCCAGCGAATGGCGGATGGCGCTCATGATGAGCCGCAGCGAGGGAGCGGGAACTCCCGGCTGACTTTTACAGGAAAGCGGCTCCGCGAGTTCGCCGATTTCGCGATGCAGTTCCTTCTCCGACGCTTCCACGTCCTTCGCGGAAACAGAGAGAACCATCGGATCCAGTTCGATCGACTTGTCCATGCGCACGGTACTGACTTTCGTGTCCACGAGACGGCGCGTATCTTTGTCAAAGACGAGGTCCACGCGGCCGGCGTTGATGCCAAAATAATTCGCCTGAGTGTAGGGAATGTCATTCACGCGGAACTGCGGAATGTCCTTATGCGTGTGGCCGGCGATGACCACAGACAACTCGCGGCATTCTCTGGTGACTTCGTTGATGCGGTTGGCGAAATCATCCGGGCGACCCTGCCCCCCTTCCACGCCCTTCAAGCCAAAATGTGAGGCCAGCACCATGGCGTCCACTTTCTCCGCCGTCAGTTTCCGGATCGCAAACTTTACCGAGCCCAGCGGGTCGGCCGCCGAGAACTCCTTCAACAGGGATGGATGCAGCCATGCGGGCAGCCCCGGCGTGACGGTGCCAATGATGCCGATGCGAAATCCGGCCACCTCCTTAATTATAAACGGGCTGATTTTGGAAAGCGGATTCGTCTTGTCCTGCAGGGTATTCGTCCACTTGCCGCCCGCCTGAGCGTTGGCAGCCAGCACGGCCATCTTCGATGCCGCCACACTCCGCGAGACGGTTTCAAGGCCCCAGTCAAACTCATGATTCCCGATGACCCATGCGTCGTAGTTGAGGCGGTTGAAGAGGTCGATCATCAGTGCACCGCCCGTGGTCCGGCTGACATGCGTGCCTTGATAGACGTCGCCGATATCAAGCAGGATGTGGTGGGGATTTTCCTTCTGCCAGTGGCGTATTTGCGTCATGCAGCGCGCAAGGCCGCCGACATTTTCCTCACCGTCGTAGGTTTTCGCCGGCATGATGTGCCCGTGCAGGTCGGTCGTGTGGAGGATTGAGATCGTGACTGTACTCGCATCGTCCGCCGCCAGGCCCGCGCCTGGAAGCGAAAGGGCGGCCGCGGAGCCCGCCAGCGTCTTGAGGAAGCGGCGGCGCGGCAGAAGGAGATGGGGCATTTCGATCATGCGC
>JBKKDI010000114.1:0-6500 GCA_046708645.1 Aestuariivirga sp. | reverse complement strand
TGGAAAAGCGCGTCCCTCACAAAAGTTGTGCTCCGCACATTGGAGGCCCATCGCACCGGTCTCGGCCGGATTGATATCTCAGGCGCCGATTTCGACCTCGCCGCAAAAAGGGCGGTAACCCTGGCTCTGGCGCTCCATGAGCTTGCCACCAATGCGCAGAAATATGGCGCCCTCTCCGTCCCCGACGGAACCGTAAAGATCCACTGGGCATCCGCGCCGGATAATCCCGGCCTCATTCTGTTCCGCTGGCAGGAATGCGATGGTCCGCAAGTCGCCCCGCCGGAACACCGGGGCTTCGGCTCACGCCTGATCGAGCGCGGCCTCGCCGCCGAACTTCACTCCGTGAAGCTCGAATATCCCCCCGAAGGCGTCATCTGCACATTGGCCATATCGCTATCCGGGGATTGAGTCCTATATTCTACGTCCCGTGTCATCCTTCCACGGAAATACCGTTACCTCACGACCGGCTCGCGCTTCCAGATCCGCAACTTCCCGAGAGTGTCGATGAATCCCGGCACATCCCTCGGGCCGTTCAGCGCGATGACGCCTTCATCAAGGCTATCGGCGATCCCGGCCTTTTTGAACAAGGGCTTTGCCGCCTCCGTATAGCCGATGAACTTGCAGTGCGCGAATGCGTCCGCCACGAAGTCCCTCGCTGCCGGCTTCTGCAAAAAGGCAGCCATTGCGCTTTCCGAAGGTAACAGCGCCACGGCGTCATAAAGAACCGATGGCCCTCCGTCGATCATCTGATTTCCCTCGATCCAGCTGCCATCGTTTGCCTTCGCTCCCCCAACTCTGGGTGCAATGATTTCGCACGTGGCGCCTGCTTTCTTCACGGCCGCCTTCAGTGCTTTCACAAGCGCCGCGTCGCTGCCGTCCGCTATCAGAATGCCGAGTTTCCGCCCTTCGAAGCGTTTGGGTCCCCGGTTGATGATACTGAGAGCGGGTGAGGGATCGAGATCCTTGCGGGTCGGCCTAGCGGCGTCCGCAGCCTTCGGCACGGCCTTCAGGCCAAGCCCGTGAGCCACTTTCAACGCAAGTTCCTTGTCGATATTCAGCAGATGCGACACCATCCTCTCCCTGATGACCGGCGTTTTCACCTTGCTCAATTCAAAAACCAGCGCCGCGGCTATGTGGTTTTGCTCTGGCGGGGTTTGGCTGATGAAGAAAAGTCTGGCTTGGCTGTAATGATCGGCAAAACTCTCCGGCCGGATGCGAAGCTTCGGACCCTCTTCGGCACCGGCAAACGAGCGGAAGCCTCGCTCCGGCGACTCGCGAGGGCCCTCTCCCCATGAATTCGGCTGATAGTTCACCCGCCCCACGGGGTTTCGCATCGCCATGTGTCCATCCTGCTGAAAATGATGGAACGGGCATTTTGGCGCGTTGATCGGAAGATGGGTGAAATTGGGGCCGCCCAGGCGCTTCAACTGCGTATCGAGATACGAAAAATTGCGTCCCTGCAGCAAGGGGTCATTGGAAAAGTCGATGCCCGGCGGCACGTTTTGCGTCATGAAGGCAACCTGCTCGGTCTCGGCAAAGAAATTGTCGGGCATGCGGTCGAGCACCAGGCGCCCCACGGGAATGGGCCGCAGCACTTCTTCCGGGATGATCTTGGTCGCATCCAGCACATCGAAGTCGAACCCGTCGGCAAACTTCTGATCGAAAAGTTGGACCTGCAGTTCCCATTCCGGAAAGGCCCCGGATTTGATCGAATCCCAAAGGTCGCGGCGATGGAAGTCGGGATCGGCGCCATTGATCTTGACCGCTTCGTTCCACACCACCGATTGCAATCCGAGCTTGGGCCGCCAATGGAATTTGACAAACGTCGATTGGTCACGATTGTTGACAAAGCGGAAGGTGTGGACACCGAAGCCTTCCATGAAGCGGAACGAGCGGGGAAGTCCCCGGTCCGACATGACCCACATGATCATGTGCATGCTTTCCGGCGTCAGGCTGATGAAGTCCCAGAAATTATCGTGCGCCGATTGCGCCTGCGGGAAAGCACTGTCCGGCTCCTGTTTTACCGCGTGCACCATATCGGGAAACTTGATGGCGTCCTGAATGAAGAACACCGGTATGTTGTTGCCAACCAGGTCCCAGTTGCCGTCCTTCGTATAGATTTTGACAGCAAAGCCCCGCACGTCGCGGGCGAGATCGAAGGACCCCTTGTTGCCCGCGACGGTGGAGAAGCGCACAAAGGCGGGAGTCTTTTCCCCGGCGCGCTGGAACAGGTCGGCCCGGGTATATTTGGCAAGCGATTTATAAGTCTCGAAAAACCCGTGCGCGCCATAACCCCGCGCGTGAACAACCCGTTCCGGAATGCGCTCGTGGTCGAAGTGGAAAATCTTCTCGCGGAAATGGAAATCTTCCAGAAGCGTAGGCCCCCGTGCCGCCATTTTCAGCGAGCTTTGATCGTCGGCAACCGGCCCGCCCTGGGCCGTGGTCAGCACCGGAATGTCGCCTTCCGCCGTCTGGTGCAATTCCCCGCCTTCGCGGCGCTCAAGTTTCTGATCGTGAATGGTTACGGTTTTGCCGTTTGATCGTTTTGCTGTTTTGACCATTGCACAACTCCCTGGCGGACCACGGAACGTGCAACGTACCGGGCGATGCGATTGTTCCGTTGCCGCCCGAATTTCCCCCTTCCGCCCGCTTTCCCCAATTCCTCTCTACCCTCTCGTCATGCCCGGACTTGATCCGGGCATCTTCTTCGCGCCGCTCGGGACGATGGCCGGGTCAAGCCCGGCCATGATGAGAGAAGTAGTTCACGCTTCCCAGCTCCCGTCCAGCAGCTTAATGATCGCCGAAAAATCCTTTCGCGATCCCCCGGAATCGACAAAATTCTGATAAAGCCTCTCGGCCAAGGCACCCATCGGCACCTTGGCCCCAGTCGTCTGGGACGCGGCGATGGCGAGTTTCAAGTCCTTGAGCATCAGCGCCGCCATGAAGCCACCTTCGTAATTGCGGTTGGAAGGTGCGGAAGGAACCGGTCCCGGCACCGGGCAATAATTGGTCATCGACCAGCACTGGCCCGAAGCCTTGGAGCTGATATCGAAAAACACCTGCGGATCGAGACCCAGCTTGATCGCCAGGTTGAAAGCCTCCGCCGTCGCGATCATCGAGGCGCCGAGCAGCATGTTGTTGCATATTTTTGCAGCCTGCCCCGAACCGGCGGCGCCCGCGTGGATCACCGCCTTGCCCATGGCCTTCAGGATTGGCTCCGCCATGGCAAATCCCTTGGCCGTGCCACCCACCATGAAAGTAAGAGTACCGGCGATGGCGCCCGCGACCCCGCCCGACACCGGCGCATCCACCATTTCAAGTCCGCGCCCGGCCGCCGCTTCGCCCACCGTGCGCGCTGTCGCCACATCGATGGTCGAGCCGTCGATGAGGATTGCTCCCTTGGCAGCGGCGGCAAAGGCCTCGCTTTCATAAACGGCGCGGACCTGCGCGCCCGTTTGCAGCATGGTGATGACCGCCTCCGCCCCCGTGACTGCTTCCTTCACCGAAGCAGCACCTTTGATCCCGCTTTCCGCCGCCCGCGTCAGCGCAGTTTCCGACAGATCGAACCCCACAACCTTGTATCCCGCCTTGATGAGATTGGCGGCCATGCCGGCCCCCATGTTGCCGAGCCCGACGAATGCGATCCTTGCCATTGGCAGCCTCACTTCCCGGTGAATTTGGGCTTCCGCTTTTCAATGAACGCCGTCATGCCCTCCTTGTGGTCGTCGAGCGCAAACAGGCTGTGGAATACCCGCCGCTCAAACAATATGCCTTGCGCCAACGATGTTTCCAGCGCCGCGTTCACCATTTCCTTGTTGGCGAGAACCGCCAGCGGCGCCATCTCGGCAATTTTTTTTGCCACCGCCAGCGCTTCCTCCACCAGCTTGTCCGCCGGAACAATGCGGCTGACGAGCCCCGCGCGCTCGGCCTCCGCCGCATCCATCATCCTGCCTGTGAGCACCATGTCCATGGCCTTCGATTTACCCGCAAGCCGCGTCAGGCGTTGGGAGCCCCCCATGCCGGGCGCCACGCCCAACGTAATCTCTGGCTGGCCAAACTTCGCATTCTCCGCCGCGATAATAAAATCGCACATCATCGCAAGCTCACAGCCGCCGCCCAGGGCGAACCCGGCCACCGCCGCGATGATCGGCTTGCGTATGCGCGAAATCTGGTCGAACTCGGCGAAATAATTGTGGGCCAGCATATCCGCCGTGGTCTTGTCCGCCATCTCCTTGACATCCGCGCCCGCGGCAAAGGCCTTTTCCGATCCTGTGATCACCGCGCAACGCAGCTTTGCGTCGGCGTCGAATTCCGTCAGTGCGATGAGCAATTCACAGGTCAGCATTCCATTGATGGCGTTGAGCGCCTGTGGCCGGTTAAGCCGGATCAGGATCACGGCGCCATGATGATCCACCAGCAAGGTTTCATATTTAGCCATGTTCAGTCCCTCTTGAGCGGCGTCCAATCTCGGTTTTCCGGCAAGGGCGCGAAAAGCACCTCGATCTCCTCGTCGCGCACATCTTCAGATCGCGGCGGCGTCCAGCTCGGACGATTGTCCTTGTCGATAATAAAGGCCCGCACCCCTTCCATGAAATCCGGTTTGTCGAGCAGCCGCGAAACAATGCGATATTCCATGCGCATATTATCGGAAAACTTGGTGAGTTTCCTGCCTTCGGCAAGCTGGCGCAGCGCCACCTTGCAGGAGCGCGGCGATTTCTTCTCGATTTCCGTCAACTGCATTGCCGCCCAGGGAGACTTGTCCGCCTTCAGCGCCGCGATAATACCTTCAATACGGGTGTCCGCGAACAGCCGGTCGATATCGCCGCGATGCGCAACGCCCGGCGGCGGTGGAACTGCTGCCTCGCGCAAGGTGATCTCCATATTTCCCGGCCTCTCCTTTGCAGTGGCAAGTCTGTCGCGCGGTAGATAATGCGTCGCCAGTCCAACCGAGCAACAATCGCCGGCATCCAGCCTCACGCCCGTGAGCGCCAGCCATTCGCCCATGCGCCCAGGAAGCCGCGACAGGAACCAGCCGCCCCCCACGTCTGGTATAAGTCCGATGCCCGTCTCCGGCATGGCGAATTTTGTTTGATCCGTGGCGATCCGGTAGCGGCAGGGCATGGCAATCCCGGCGCCGCCACCCATGACGATTCCATCCATGAAGCACACGGTCGGCTTCCTATAGGTGAACAGCAAATGGTTCATGCGGTATTCCGTGTGGAAGAAATCCAGCGCGTCGCCATCGCCGCGGCGCAAGCTCTCATACAGCAGTCGAATATCCCCGCCCGCACAGAGGCCTCGGCCCGCGCTGTGGTCGATCATCACCGTGTCAATTGCCGTATCCGTTTCCCATTGCAGCAATGCCTCGATGATCTCGCGGCACATCTCAAGCGTCAGCGCATGCAGCGCCTTTGGCCGGTTCAAAGTGATATGGCCGCACGCCCCGGTCCGGCCGATAATAATGTCGCCACCGGTCATTGCCGCAGCATGTCGCGCGCGACGATCACCCGCATGATCTCGTTGGTTCCCTCTAGAATTGAATGCACCCGAAGGTCGCGATAAATACGCTCCACCGGAAAATCCCTGAGATAGCCATAGCCGCCGTGAAGCTGCAGCGCCCGGTCCGCAACTTCCATGCAGGTGTCGGTCACGAACCGCTTGGCCATGGCCGAAAAGCGTGTCGCGTCGGGCGCCCGGGCCGTCACCTTCTCCGCGGCGAGATAGAGCAGTGCGCGCGACGCCTGCACGCCCGTTTCCATATCGGCGAGTGTGAATTGCGTTGCCTGAAAATCCGCCACCGCCTGATCGAACTGCCGGCGCGTTTTCGTATAGGCCACGGCCTCATCAAGACAGCGTTGTGCACCCCCCAGAGAACACGCCGCGATATTGATGCGCCCGCCATCGAGTCCCTGCATGGCGATGCGGAAACCTTCGCCTTCGCTCCCCAGCAAATTCTCCACCGGCACGCGCACTCCGTCAAAATTCACCTGCGCCGTCGGCTGCGAATGCCAGCCCAACTTCCGCTCCTGCGCGCCGAAGGAAACACCCTTCATATCCTTCTCAATCACCAGGCACGAGATGCCCTTCGGCCCCTCCGCTCCGGTCCGCACCATGGTGACATAGATCTCGTTCTCGCCCGCGCCTGAAATAAACGCCTTGGAGCCGCTCACCACATAGTGGTTGCCCTCTTTCACCGCGCGCGTTTTCAATGCCGCCGCATCCGAGCCCGATCCCGGCTCCGTCAGGCAATAGCTCGCCAGCCTGTCGCAGGTCACAAGCGACGGCAGATACTTCGCTTTGAGCTTGGCATTGCCGAAGCGGTCGATCATCCACGCCCCCATATTGGTGATCGAAATGAAGGCCGCCGTTGAAGGGCAGCCATGGGCCATGGCCTCCATGATAAGCGCCGCTTCCAATCTCCCAAGACCGGCGCCGCCCTGCTCTTCCGAAACGCAAATACCGCCAAATCCCAGCTCGGCCGCCGCCTTCACCGTGGCGCG
>JBKKDI010000113.1:0-4491 GCA_046708645.1 Aestuariivirga sp. | reverse complement strand
TGATGCCGGGGGATAACATTTCGTTTGCCGTCGAGTTGATCACGCCCATTGCCATGGAAGAGAAGCTGAGATTCGCCATCCGTGAAGGCGGCCGTACCGTCGGCGCGGGTGTCGTTGCGAAGATTACAGAGTAAATAAGATGCAACGCCAAAACATCCGCATCCGTCTCAAGGCCTTCGATCATCGAATTCTCGATGTTTCGACGAAAGAGATCGTGAACACGGCCAAGCGCACGGGCGCGCAAATTCGTGGGCCGGTTCCGTTGCCCACGCGCATCGAGAAGTTCTGCGTGAACCGCTCGCCGCATGTGGACAAAAAGAGCCGTGAGCAATTCGAGATTCGGACGCACCGGCGTCTTCTGGATATTGTCGATCCGACTCCGCAGACAGTCGATGCTTTGATGAAGCTCGATCTGGCTGCGGGTGTCGATGTTGAAATCAAGCTCTAACGGGCTGTCGAGGAGTGAAGCGATGCGTTCTGGCCTCATCGCCCTGAAACTGGGAATGACAAGGATCTACACAAAGGAAGGAACGGTGGTTCCGGTGACCGTGCTGAAGGTCGACAATTGTCAAGTCGTTGCCCAGAAGACGAACGAGAAGCATGGTTATTCCGCCGTGCAACTCGGCGTCGGCGTGCCCAAAATCAAGCGCCTGAGCAAGGCGGAGCGGGGTCACTTCGCCGCCGCCAAGGTCGAACCCAAGCGTAAGCTGCAGGAGTTCCGTGTGAGCCCTGAAAACACTATTCCGGTTGGTGCTGAGATCACCGTGGACCATTTCGTGCCCGGCCAGTTCGTCGACGTGACGGGTACATCCATGGGCAAGGGGTTTGCGGGCGGCATGAAACGCTGGCACTTCAGCGGCCTCCGGGCAACGCACGGCGTTTCGGTCAGCCACCGTTCCATTGGCTCGACCGGCAACCGGCAGAGTCCGGGCAAGGTTTTCAAAAACAAGAAGATGCCGGGCCATCTCGGCGCCGATCAGGTAACGACGCTGAATATGGCTGTCGTCAAAACCGATACGGATCGCGGCTTGATCATGGTGCGGGGCGCGGTCCCCGGCGTCAAGGGCGGATGGGTTTCGATTCGGGATGCGGTGAAACGCAAGCTCCCCGATGCGGCTCCCAAGCCCGGTGCGTTCAAGGCCGCCGCTGAGCCGCCTGCGAAAGTTGAGGCTTGAGACCGATGAAAGCCGATATTCAAACCATTGAAGCGAAAAAGGCCGGCAGCCTTGAACTCGCTGATCACATCTTCGGCCTTGAGCCGCGCGCCGATATCATCCACCGCGTGGTTCAGTGGCAGTTGAACAAGCGTCAACAGGGCACGCACCAAGCCAAGTCGCGCGGCGAAATCAACCGCACCACCAAGAAGTTCGGCAATCAGAAGGGTGGCGGCACCGCTCGTCACGGCTCTCGCAAAGCCGGTATTTTCGTGGGTGGCGGCAAAGCCTTTGGACCGCGGTTCCGCAGCCATGAGACGTCATTGAACAAGAAAATCCGCGCCCTAGGGCTTCGGCATGCACTTTCCGCGAAGGCCAAGGACTCGTCATTGATTGTGCTCGACAAGGCTGAGGCCGAAGGCGGCAAAACCAAGGTGCTGATCAAGGCTTTCGAGAAATTAGGACTCACCAATGCCCTGATCATTGACGGCGCTACGGTCAACGTAGGTTTCGCCAACGCAGCGCGGAGCATTGCCAACATCGATGTGCTTCCGGTTCAGGGCATCAATGTCTACGACATTCTGCGGCGGAAGAAGCTGGTGCTCACCAAGGCCGCCATCGAAGCGCTGGAGGCGCGGTTCAAATGAGCAAGGAACATTTCTACGATATCATCAAGAGCCCGGCGATCACTGAAAAGGGAACGCTGGTCTCCGAGCGGAACCAGGTGGTCTTCAATGTGGCGCTTGCTGCAACGAAGCCCGCCATCAAGAAGGCTGTCGAAGGCCTCTTCGGTGTAAAGGTGAAATCCGTCAACACACTTGTCCGCAAGGGCAAGACCCGGCGTTTCAAAGGACAAGCGGGCCAACTCAGTGACATCAAGCGCGCCTATGTGACCCTTGAAGAGGGCCAGCGGCTCGACGTGACGACGGGCCTGTAAGAGAGACAGAACAATGGCACTTAAAACATATAATCCAACCAGCGCCGGCCGCCGCCATCTGATCCAGGTGGACCGCAGCCACCTGTGGAAGGGCAAGCCGGTCAAGGCGCTGATCGAAGGTCAGAACAATTCGGGCGGCCGCGGCAATACCGGGCGCATCACCTCGCGGCGCAAGGGCGGCGGTCACAAGACGGCCTATCGCCTCGTCGATTTCAAGCGCGGCAAGCGTGATGTGGCGGCAACCGTCGAACGTCTGGAATATGATCCGAACCGCACGGCTTTTATCGCGCTGATCAAGTATGCCGACGGCGACCTGTCTTACATTCTTGCGCCGCAACGTCTCGCCATTGGCGATACGGTAGTGTCGGGCGCATCGGTCGACGTGAAGCCGGGCAATGCCATGCCGCTTGGCGCCATGCCGGTTGGCACCATCGTCCACAATGTCGAGACCAAGCCGGGCGGCGGCGGATCGCTTGCGCGCGCGGCCGGCACCTACGCCATGGTTGCCGGTCGCGATCAGGGTTATGTGCTGCTCAAGCTCAAGTCGGGCGAGACCCGCATGGTCAATTCAACCTGCATGGCCTCGGTGGGCGCGGTTTCCAACCCGGACCACGTCAACGAAGTTATCGGCAAGGCCGGCCGTAACCGCTGGAAGAATTTCCGCCCGGTATCGCGCGGTATCGCGCGCAACCCGGTCGACCATCCGAACGGCGGGCGCACCAACGGCGGCAAGCACTGGGCAACGCCCTGGGGCCAGCCGACCAAGGGTAAGAAGACCCGCAAGAACAAGTCAACGCAGAAATTCATCGTGCGCAGCCGCCACGATCGCAAGAAATCGCAGTAGAGGTAGATCGTGGCACGCTCACTCTGGAAAGGCCCGTTCGTCGATGGGTATCTCTTGAAAAAGGCCGAAACCGCCCGTGGCGGCGGCCGTGGCCAGGCTATCAAGACGTGGAGCCGGCGCTCGACCATCTTGCCGCAATTCGTGGGCCTGACCTTTCAGGTTCACAATGGCAACAAGTTTATCCCCGTCACCATCTCGGAAGATATGGTCGGTCACAAGCTTGGCGAATTCGCGCCGACCCGGACCTTCCATTCTCACTCCGTGGGCGACAAGAAAGCTGCCGCACCAGCACCGGCGGCGAAGGCCGCATCATGAGCAAGCCATCCCGCAAACGCTCGCTCGCCGACACCGAAGCCAAGGCCGTGACCCGGTCCATTCGTGTGTCTCCGCGCAAGCTCAATGAGGTCGCCGCAACAATCCGCGGCATGAAAGTGGACAAGGCGTTGGCCGAGCTCACCTTCTCGCGCCGCCGCATCGCCAAGGACGTGAAGAAGACACTCGAATCCGCCATTGCAAACGCCGAGAACAATCACGACCTCGACATCAACAATCTTGTTGTCGCCCAGGCCTGGGTCGGCAAAAACCTCGTCATGAAGCGCTTCATGCCGAACGCGCGTGGGCGCGTCGGCAAAATCGAGAAATTCTTCAGCGAACTGACGATCATCGTTCGCGAAGAGAAGGAGGCCGCATAATGGGCCAGAAAGTCAATCCGATCGGGCTTCGCCTCGGCATCAACCGCACCTGGGACTCGCGCTGGTTTTCCAACAAGCGGGAATACGGCAAGCTGTTGCACGAGGACATCGCGATCCGCGAGTATCTCAAGACCGAGTTGAAGCAGGCCGGCATTTCGAAGATCCTGATCGAGCGCCCGCACAAGAAGTGCCGCGTCACCATTTACTCGGCGCGTCCGGGCGTGGTTATCGGCAAGAAGGGCGCCGACATCGAGAAATTGCGGAAGAAGGTGGCGGGGCTGACCAGTTCCGAGGTTCATCTCAATATCGTCGAAGTGCGGAAACCCGAAGTCGATGCAACGCTGGTGGCCGACAATATCGCCCAGCAGCTGGAACGCCGGGTGGCGTTCCGCCGTGCCATGAAGCGGGCCGTTCAGTCGGCTCAGCGCATGGGCGCGGAGGGAATCAAGATCACCTGCGCCGGCCGCTTGGGCGGGGCAGAAATCGCTCGCGTTGAATGGTATCGCGAAGGCCGCGTGCCGCTGCACACGTTGCGCGCGGATGTCGATTATGGCGTCGCTACGGCCCACACGGCCTATGGCACTAACGGTGTGAAAGTTTGGGTGTTCAAGGGTGAAATCCTTGAGCACGATCCGATGGCACAAGACAAGCGCATGGCCGAGCCGCAGGATGGGGGGCAACGCCCCCGCCGCGAGCGCGACCGTGACGGCGCACACGCGTAGGGTAGATTGAAATGTTGCAACCGAAGAAAACAAAATACCGCAAGGCCTTCAAGGGCCGCATTCACGGCAATGCGACGAGCTGCAACACGCTCGATTTCGGCTCCTTCGGCCTGAAGGCGACGGAACCGGATCGCCTGACCGC
>JBKKDI010000112.1:0-4898 GCA_046708645.1 Aestuariivirga sp. | reverse complement strand
ACGACGGCGAAGGCGACCAGCACGGTGTTGCGCGCCGCCGTCCACATCACTTCGTCGTTCCACAAATCCACGAACCAGCGATCGGTAAAGCCCACCCATGGCCAAACGGAGGGAAAGCGGGAATCGTTCAACGCGGCACCGCCCATGATGACCAGGGGCAACAGCATATAGGCAAGGAAAATAAACACGTAGATGCGGAACAGGATTTCGCTTGGCTTTATTCTGTCCATGGCATTCTCACTTCGCGATATCGGCCAGGCCGACCTTGAACACGCGCATCATCAGCGTGACGAAGACAGTGCACAGAAGTAGCAAAAGAAACGCATAGGCGGAGCCGGTGTTCCAATCCTGTGATTCGAACATCCATTGCTGGATGATTTCGGTGAACCAGCGCGAGCCCGGGGAAGCCAACAAGGTGGGCACGATCACCGAGCCCGCCGACAGCATGAACACGGTGACGCAGCCCGAGGCGATGCCCGGCTTCGAATGGGGAATGATGACGCGCCAGTGGGTCTGCCACCATTTGGCGCCGAGGTCGCGGGATGCCTCGATCTGGTTGGTATCGAGGGATTGCATGGAATTGTAGAGCGGAAACAGCATGAACAGCACATAGGTATAGATCAGGCCGATCAAGACGCCGCTGAAGCCATCCAGCCCCCACATCCAGTGGATGGGCTTGGAAATAACGTGCAATCCCATGAGCAGCGCGCTGAGCGGGCCCTTGAGCGAAAGAATAATGAACCAGGCAAAGGAGCGCAGAATTTCGCTGACCCAGAGGGGAATGAGCAGCAGCAGGAAAAGCGTCGGGACCGAGTTGATCTTCGCGATCTTGGCCAGGAAATAGGCAAGCGGATAGGCCATGGCGAAACACATGAGTGTCACAAGGCAGCTGTACAGGATGGTCTGGAAGAAAATCCAAATGTGAATGGGGCTCTCAAAGAAGGTCAGATAGTTGGCGAGGCCATAGACGTCCTTGGGGCCGTTTACTTCTTTAAGCGGCAAGTAGGGGCGGAAGGAATTCTCGAAGAGGGTGATATCCGGAAGGATCACCAGAGCCAGCAGCCAGAACGCGGTGAGCGCGGCAAAGGTCCACGACAACAGCAACCCGTAGCGGCGGGCAAGCTCGTTCATCCGGCGGCACCCAATTGCGCGGCGCCGTTCTGATCGGCGAGAATCGAAGCCGCGGCGCTGTCGAAAACAAAGTACATTTTGGTGCCGGGCGCGGGGGGTGGCGCCGAGGTATCGTTGCGGGATTCGACGATCAGGCTCTTGCCGGCGGCATCCCTGGCCCGCACGATGATGAAATTGCCCTCGAAGGAAACATCAACGACTTCCACGGCGATGGAATTGCTGCCGGGCTTTTCCTTTTTTGAGAGCTGGCAATATTCGGGCCTGATATAGAGTTTGCAGGGTGTCGATTTGGTCACGCCCTGGCCTACGGTTACATCGAATGTGCCGCTTGCGGTCTTGAATTTCCCCGTGCCCTTGCCCACCGACAGGAGTTCGCCGGTGAAAATGTTGTTTTCTCCCACAAAGGACGCGACAAACCCGTTGACCGGATTGTTGTAGATTTCCTGCGGGATGCCGATCTGCTGGATTTTTCCCTGGCTCATCACCGCGACACGGTCCGACATCGCCAAAGCCTCGCCCTGGTCGTGCGTGATGTAGATAAAGGTTACGTTGGTGCGCTTCTGGATGGCGCGCAATTCGGCGCGCATGTGCTGGCGGAGCTTCAGGTCGAGCGCCGACAGGGGTTCGTCGAGCAGCATGACCTTGGGTTCGACGGCAAGGGCGCGGGCAATTGCAACGCGCTGCTTCTGCCCGCCGGAGAGCTGGCCGATGGACATGTCGGCGGCACCGGGCAGATCGACGAGGGATAGAAGCTCCTCGGCCTTGGCGCGGCGGGCACGTTTGTCGACGCCGCGGACTTCCAGTCCAAAACCGATATTCTCCCACACCGGCATGAGCGGAAAGAGCGCCAAATTCTGGAAAATCAGCACGGTTGGACGTTTGTTCGGCCCGATGCCGCGCATGTTCTGGCCACCGATGCGGATCGTTCCCTCGGTCGGCTCCATGAATCCGGAAACCATGCGCAGAATGGTTGTCTTGCCACAGCCGGAGGGACCCAGAAACGAGAAGAACTCGCCCGGCTTGACGTTCACATTGGCATGATCGACGGCTCGAAACCGGCCAAAATCCATCGAGACATCGGAAAGCTCTACCCCGGCGCTCATTGTCTCTCCCCCTGATCCGGCGCCGCATTTTCGCGGTCTGCCGTCTTACGCAAATTGTGCCGGACCCCAAGCGGGGGGTCCGGCCAAGCACTATAGTAAAATCCTATGCCGCCTTGAATTTGTCGGCATATTCGCCGCGGAGCTTGATGAACCATGCCTCTTGAGTTGGCCACCACCACAGCTTGGACAATGCATCGCCCGGATAAGATTCATTGTAGAACTTGGTGACCTCCGGATCGGCGAGTTCAATGCCGCCCTTGCCGACCGGATTGGCTGAGAACGCCTTCGCCCAAGCGGCGGACCCTTCCGCCGTCGCAACCCACTTGGCGAATGCATGGGCCTGCTCGGTGTTCTTGGCATTGGCCATGAGCACGTAACCCTGGTTCCAGGCGAAGGCGCCTTCCTTGGGTGCTATGAAGCCGAACCCATCGTTGCGGAGGTTGTAGCCGGTCGAGTCCCAATTCAAGCCGATGACCGCGCCGTTGGTGCGATAGGCGGCCTGGGCTTCGTTTTCACCGGCCCAGAACTGCACGATATTGGCCTTGTGCTTGATGGCTTCGGCGAGGGCTATGTCCCACAATTCCTTCATCGTGGCTTCGTCCTTGTAACCATCGAGCCAGGGCTTCGGCAGCTTGCCGGTGGAATCGAGCCAGCGGCCCATGGCGGCGAGCGAGGAGTGAGCCCTGAGGCACACCTTGCCCACATATTTGTCGTCGAACAGATCGCCCAGGCTCGCGGTGCCGTAGGTCGACGGAGCTTCCGTCTTGCTGAAGACAAGCGCTTCGGTTCCCCAGACGCTTGGGACAAATTGGCGCCCGCCATCGATTGTAGCGGCTTCTCCGGCTGAGCCATCGGCTAGGCCGGGAATATAGGCTTCAAGATCAAGCTTGGCCGTGTCCCAAGGCTGAATCAGTCCGTTGCTGTGCCAGCCGGCCACGCGATCGACCGTGGGTTCCACTACGTCCAACGCACCGGTCTGCAAAGCCAGCTTGGCTTGGGCAAACATGGCGTCCTGGTCCGGCTGTTCGACGAAGTTCACCTTGATCCCCGTCGCTTTCTCGAAGGCCGGGAACACGTCTTTCTTTAATCCATCGTAGCCAGCCCAACCCATGAAGTTGAGTTCGCCCGAGGCCGAGAATGCGTTCTTTACGTAGAGCGGGCCGGCGAAGCCTACGGCGCCCAAGGCGGCGGCCGATCTCAGTAGGCTGCGGCGGGAAAGCATGGCCGCCCGCATCGTCTTTTTGGTGTCGTTCATTATGAGGATCCTCCTTGACTGCGACAGGCGGAATGCCCGGCGCTACAACCATTCCCCTTGAGTCCAGCTGGGCTGGCTTCTTCTTTTCATTTCAGGCCACTATGACTCCACCGTAACAGGGTGGCAATGGGATTTGTAAGAGCCATCGGATGAGCCGGATTCACGCATCCAGCACCAGCACATCGCCGGCCTTGAAGCTGACCTCGGCCTTGTCGCCGACCATCGGCGGGGGTGCTGCGGGAGAGTTGAAGGTATCGAGCGAGACGGCACTGCTGCCGAGATTGACACGAACCCGGATCACCGACCCCAGAAAATGCACTTCGGCGATCTCGCCGGAAAGGGTGGCGTCGTTGCCGGGGCGGCGGCCAAGCGAGATCGCCTCGGGCCGGAGCGCCAGGGACAGAACATCGCCGGTTTTCGAGCCGTTAAGCTTGCTCTTGATAGCAAGCTCTTTTTTGCCGATGCGAACCTTGCCCGACTTTGCGTCGCTGACCGTGCCTTCGAGAACATTGAGCGTGCCCACGAAATTGGCCACGAATTTTGTGGCCGGCTTATTGTAGATTTCAAAGGGCGTGCCGACCTGCTCGACCTTGCCGCCATACATGACGACAATGCGGTCCGACATGGACAGCGCTTCTTCCTGGTCGTGGGTCACGAAGATGGTGGTGATGCCGGTTTTCTTCTGTATCGTACGGATTACCTCGCGGAGCGAAACGCGCACCTTGGCATCGAGCGCCGACTGCGGCTCGTCGAGCAGCAATAATTTCGGTTTCGGCGCCAGCGCACGCGCCAGTGCGACGCGCTGCTGCTGGCCGCCCGACAACTGGTAAGGATAGCGGCCGCCGAATTCCGGCAGCTTGATGAAGGACAGCATCTCGGCCACCCGTTCATCCGACTGCGCCTTCGCCACACCCGCCACCTTCAGGCCAAAGCCGATATTTTGCGCAACCGTCAAATTGGGAAACAGCGCGTAGGCCTGGAATACCATGCCGATGTCGCGCTGGTTTGGCTTGAGATTGGTGACGTCCTTGCCGCCGATCATCACCGTGCCGGCGCTTGGTTCCTCAAATCCGGCCACAATCCGCAGCATCGTGGTCTTGCCGCAACCACTGGGTCCAAGGAAGGAAACGAACTCGCCCCGCCCAACGTCCAGATCAAAATCCTGCACTACAGTGGTAGGACCGAAATCCTTGCGGACATTCTGTATGCTGAGGAAGGTTTCGGCCATCGCCTGAGGTCTTTCAATTTGTAGGGGCGCTCGCCGCTCTCGGCGCGAAACGGGAGAGAATCTGGATGACGGACATGCAGCCCCAGGTGATGACGAAGGCGATGACGGCGAGCGCTGCGGGCTCATAGGCGCGGTTGGCGCCGATATTTTGCAGATAGGGGCCGAAAGCGGGCCGGTTGAG
>JBKKDI010000111.1:0-9695 GCA_046708645.1 Aestuariivirga sp. | reverse complement strand
CATGTGTTCGAGCCGAATTTTCACGAGCTTGAGTACATTCTCCCGGCTGCATCGGCGCGAGATGCTTTTGAGGATCAACGGGAATTCATGCTCCGCAACCTGCCGGACAGTATCTTTCCCATGGAGGTCCGCTTTGTGGCGGCAGATCAGGCATGGCTCAGTCCCAAATACAAGCGCGACTCGGTTGTAATTTCGGTATCGGGCAAGCCCGGCACGGACTATTGGCCATATCTAAAAATGTGCGACCAGAGACTGTTCGCACAGGGAGGCCGGCCCCATTGGGGCAAGTTGCACTTCATGACGGGAGAGCGTCTGGCATACCAGTTCGAGAAATACGACGCGTTTAAAACTCTCCGCCGCAAACTCGACCCCGCCGGGATGTTCCTTAACGATCACCTCGCACCAATGTTTGGTTGAAGCAGCGCCTACCAGGATTGTCTCCTTTTGGCCCTTAGTGGAATTTCAGACTGACCCACTACCCCATTTCGGGGTACGTTTACAAACTGGTGAATTGCCTGCGCGGTGCCATGAATAACGGGATGCTTCCGGCGGCGCAGTGTTGTTGCTAATAGATCGTTACTGCTCACCCCTCATGCTGAGGTGCGAGCGCAAGCGAGCCTCGAAGCATTGGCCACGCGGCCCACCCTTCGAGGCACCGCTTACGCGGTGCACCTCAGGGTGAGGTTTGTTTTCGGAGCCTCTCCCAATGTCCAAGTCCCTGCCCTCTCGCGCCGATGTCGTCATCATCGGCGGTGGCATAGTCGGCGCCTCCATTGCCTATCATCTTGGCAAGATCGGTATTGCCAACACGGTGCTGCTTGAGAGGAAGCAACTGACATCGGGCACCACATGGCATGCGGCGGGGCTGGTGGGGCAATTGCGGGCCTCGCGCAACCTAACTGAGCTGGCGAAATATACGACGGGCCTTTTTGAAGGGCTTGAGAAGGAAACGGGCCTGGCCACGGGCTTCAAGCAGAACGGCTCGATCTCCATCGCACTCACCGAAGGCCGCATGGAGGAATTGAAACGCGGCGCCTCCATGGCCAAGAACTTCGGGCTTGCAGTTGATGTAATCACGATTGGCGAAATCAAGGAACGCGTGCCGCACTACAATATGGAAAGTGTGGTGGGCGGTGTATTCCTGCCAAAGGATGGACAGGTCAATCCCATTGATGCCACGCAGGCGCTGGCGGCGGGTGCGCGCACGAGGGGCGCGAAAATTTTCGAGAACGCCAAGGTCACGCGCATCGTCGTCGAAAAGGGCAAGGCGGCGGGCGTGGTGACGGCGGACGGCACGATCCTGGCGGACCGGATAGTGATCGCCGCCGGCATGTGGTCGCGCGAGTTGGGCCGCTCGATCGGCGTCAGCATTCCGCTCCATGCCTGCGAGCATTTCTATATTGTATCCGAGCCCATCGCCGAGCTGCCGCGCAACATGCCGGTGGTGCGCGTGCCCGACGAATACGCCTATTACAAGGAGGATGCCGGCAAGCTCATGGTGGGCGCCTTCGAGCCCAAAGCCAAACCCTGGGGCGGCGGCGGCATCGATGAAGAGCATGCCTTCGTGACGCTGCCCGAGGACATGGATCATTTCGAGCCGATCCTCGCCACCGCCATCAACCGCGTGCCGCTGCTTGAAACGGCGGGCATCCAACTGTTTTTTAATGGTCCGGAAAGTTTCACGCCCGACAACCGCTACTATCTCGGCGAAGCGCCCGAAGTAAAAAACCTCTATGTGGCGACGGGCTTCAATTCGATCGGCATCCAGTCCTCGGGCGGTGCCGGCCTGGTGCTGGCGGACTGGATCAAGAATGGCCACCCGCCCATGGATGTGAACGCCATGGATATTCGCCGTATCCATCCCTTCCAGTCGGTGAAAGAATATGTCCATGACCGGGTCGCGGAAACGCTGGGCCTGCTCTATGCCATGCATTGGCCCTATCGCCAGGCGGAAACGGCGCGGGGCGTTAGACGCTCGCCGATTTATCAGTATACGAAGGATCTGGGTGCTGTGTTCGGCGAGGTGAACGGCTGGGAACGGCCTAACTGGTATGCACGCGACGGTGTGAAACCGGAGTACGAATACAGTTACGGCCGCCAGAATTGGTTTCCCTGCGCCGATTACGAAGCCAAGCAGTTGATGAACCATTGCGCTTTCTTCGATCAATCCAGCTTCGCCAAATATTCCGTCGAAGGCCGCGATGCGTGCAAGGTTCTGAACCGCATTTTCGCAAACGATGTCGATGTCGAGCCAGGACGCGTCATCTACACCCAATGGCTCAACGGGCGGGGGGGCATCGAAGCAGATCTGACGGTAACGCGGCTTTCGGAAAACAGGTTCATGGTGGTAACGGGCGCCCTGCCGCAGACCCGCGACATGGCGTGGCTCAAGCGCCATACACCGGAGGATGCCCATTGTGTTGCCACCGACATCACCTCGGGCTTGCCGATGATCGCTGTGATGGGCCCCAACTCCCGCGCGCTGCTGCAAAAGCTTTCGGGCGCCGATCTCTCGAACGTGGCATTCCCCTTCGGCACGTCGCAAGAAATCGAAATCGGTTATGGCCGAGTCCGCGCCAGCCGCATTACCTATGTGGGCGAACTGGGTTGGGAGCTTTATATCCCGGCGGAATTCGCGGCCCATGTGTTCGAGCGCCTGTGGGCGGCAGGCCAGGAGTTCGGCCTGACGCCCGCCGGCATGCACACCATGAACAACTGCCGCATGGAAAAAGCCTATCGCCACTGGGGCCACGACATCTCCGATGAGGAAACGCCCATAGAAGCGGGTTTGGGCTTCACTATCGCATGGGACAAGAAGGGCGGCTTCATCGGCAAGGAGGCGCTGGAAAAACAACGGGAGCGAAAGGTACAACCGAAGCGCCTGGTCTGCCTCGCGTTGGAGGATAATTCTACCCAAGCGGCGATGATTTATCACGAGGAGCCGATTTACAGGAATGGCAAGATCGTAGGCTCCACCACCAGCGGCGCCTGGGGCCATCGGGTAAACCTGTCGCTCGGGCTGGGTTACGTGAAAAACGAGGCCGGCGTGACAAAAGAGTGGATCGAGTCGGGCAAATGGGAAGTGGAGCTGGCGTGGAAGCGCTGCCCCGTCAAGGTGCAGCTTTCCAGTTTCTACGATCCGACGGGGGCGCGAATTGAAAAATGAAGTTTCAAATCCGCTGAGTGCGCACGCACAACGACGCCCGCAGCAATGTCGTTGCAAGCAGCTTCCGCAGGGTTTTATTTCTTTGTTAATGCGGGGCTGGTTTGCTGCCGCTTTCGCGTCAAAGGCCGGAAATGCGGATGGAAAGCAGCGCTGCGGCCGGCAAGCCGCCGGTCACCCAGGTACGCCTTGCGGAACTGCTCGGCGCGTTGAGCCATGCGCTCGACATGACCGAGGGCCAGCCCGCCGGCCATTGCGCGCGCTGTTGCTGGATCGGCATGCAGATCGGCGATGCACTCGGACTTGATGAAACGCGGGCGTGGGAACTTTATTATTCCATTCTCCTCAAGGATGCCGGTTGCAGCAGCAATGCCGCACGCGTCTGCCAGCTCTATCTGGCGGACGATCTCGCCCTCAAACACGACTTCAAGCGGATCGACGGCAGCCTGCCGCAAGCGTTGCGCTTCGTGCTGACCCATACGGGTTTAACGTCCGGCCTTGCCGAACGCTTCCGCGCCATCATCAACATTGTCCAGAACGGCGGCAAGCTCGCCACCGAACTGATCGAAACGCGCTGCCAGCGCGGCGCGGAAATCGCCCGCAAGATGCGTTTCAGCGAAGCTGTCGCTCAAGGTATCAAAAATCTCGACGAGCATTGGGACGGTAGCGGCATGCCCGGAGGAATCGCGGGGAAGGACATTCCGCTTTATTCCCGCATCGCTCTTATCTCCCAGGTGGCGGATGTCTTTTACAAGGCGGCCGGCGAGGATGCGGCGCGGCTGGAGGTGAAGAACCGCTCAGGGACATGGTTCGATCCAGGGCTTGCCGCCATCTTCGCGCAAGTCTCGGCGCGGCCATCCTTCTGGGACGCGCTCAATGGCGACGATTTGCAAAACATCATTTACGAGCTTGAACCGGCTCAGCACATGACTGTGGTCGGTGAGGATTATCTCGACGACATCGCATCGGGCTTTGCCCAGGTCGTCGACTCCAAGAGCCCCTACACCAGCGGGCATAGCGAGCGGGTTACTCTCTACACGGACATGATCGCCGATGAGTTGGGCTTAGATCCCGGCCGCCGCCGCTGGTTGAAACGCGCCGCCTTGCTGCACGATATCGGCAAGCTGGGTGTGAGCAACACGATCCTCGACAAGCCGGGCAAGCTCAATGAGGCGGAGTGGGTGTCAATGAAATTGCACGCGGCGCATACGGAAACCATTTTGTCCCGCATCTCGGCCTTTCACGAACTTGCGCCCATTGCCGCCGCCCATCACGAGCGTCTCGACGGCGGCGGATATCCCAAGGGCCTTCGTGGCGGCGAGATAGCACTTGAATCGCGCATTTTGACGGTTGCCGACATCTTTGATGCGCTCACGGCGGACCGGCCTTACCGCGCCGCCATGCCCGTTCCCGCGGCGCTTTCGATCATGAGCGGGAACGTGGGCACGGCGATTGATGGCTCTTGCTTTGATGCCCTTAAGCGCGCGCTGGGGCGGATCGGCGCGACCCTGGCCGCCTGATGATGTGACGCTGGCCATCGTCGCGGAATTCGCGCAGCTCGCCGGTTTCGATTTCGAAGGGCTCACGTGGCCGAAGGCGGCGCGCCTGAGCGGGAGTGGTAAGCGGCACGTGGGGTGCCTCATTGATTTCCGCCGCCATGTCCCAGCAGTCTTCCCCCGCCGTCAGCCAGCAGGTTGGGTCGTAGGCGCCGATGTCGAAAGGCTTCGACACGCGCCTGAGGGTTTTGCGCTCACCGTTCACATATTCATGGAAATAGCTCATGGCGAGCTCGCGGGGCGAGGCATAGATGGGATCGCGCCACCGGAGCCAGATGGAGTTGCTCTTCGAGATGGCGCCCCAATGGCGGCCGTGCCGGAACAGGGCCAGCACGTGATCGTCATCGCCGGTGGCCTGAAAATCCATGAGCAACGCGGGGCGGCCGTTGAGCAGGAGCGCCGCCGCGGCAATGAATGCGGCTTCGATACAGTGGCAACAATTTTCGCGGAGCGCCATGCGCGCGGAATAGCAGGTATCGCCGGATGCCTCGGCGTTGCTCGGCATGTCCGTCAGAAACTGCTGTATCTTTTCCGGCGTTGAGAGCTGCCGGAAAACTGCCGTTTCGGCCGCCGTCAACGCGATGGCGCGGGCCAGATGACCGTCGAACGCCATTCAGAGGCCAACATCGCGGTTAATGGAATAGTCGCGGCGCGCACCTAGAATTGATATGGTGAAACCCGCCACGACGTCGATCAGCGCCATGACGGTGAGCAGGAAAAAAGCCACGGTTCCGCAGGCGGGCACAAGAATGAATTCGATCAGCGCCACAATGAAGGTGGCCGTTGACAGCATGTGATCCGCGATGGTTCCCGTGCCGGCGCGGGCCGCCTTGAGAATTTCAAAGAACAGCGCCACCAGTCCCGCCACGGCGAACACGGCGCCCACATTGAAAAATACCTCGGTCCCCGAGGGCAGGACCCAACTAAAGAGCAGCGACTCCGCATCGAGCATGCCACCGCCAAAAGCGAGAATATTGTAAACCACGATGACAACGGCCAGGGCGGGAATGCTCGCGATCAGGCGCATGGAACCTCCGGGATTTTTGTCACCATGCCCAAATCATCCGATTCCTGCAAAGCACCCTTGCGCAATTCACCGGACGGTTTGTTCTTTATTCCGAACGGCCGGCGCGCTATATTGAAGCTCTCAAAACGAGGAGGCCAACATGACTTTGCAACTCGGCGATATCGCCCCCGATTTCGAAGCCGACACCACCGAGGGCCGGATTAAGTTCCACGAATATATCGAGGGCTCCTGGGCCGTCTTCTTCTCCCACCCCAAGGATTTCACGCCGGTTTGCACCACCGAACTTGGCTCCATGGCCAAGATGAAACACGAATTCGACAAGCGAGGCGTGAAACTCATCGGCATTTCCGTGGATGCGGTGGCCGATCACCAGCGCTGGAAGCAAGACATCAAGGATGTGACTGGCGCTTCCGTGAACTATCCGATGATCGGCGACCAAGACCTGCACGTGGCCAAGCTCTATGGCATGATCCATCCCAACGTATCGGGCAATGCCGCCAGCCGCACCGCCGCCGACAATGCCACGGTGCGCAATGTTCTGGTCATCGGCCCCGACAAAAAGATTAAGATGATCATGACCTACCCTATGAGCACGGGACGCAACTTCGATGAGATTCTCCGGGTGATCGATTCACTCCAGCTCACCGCCACCAAATCCGTGGCCACTCCCGCCAACTGGAAACAGGGCGAGGATGTGATTATTCTGGCCTCCGTCTCCGACGATGCCGCGAAGGAAAAGTTCCCCGGCGGCTGGAAGACGCTGAAACCCTACCTCCGCATGGTGCCGCAACCGGGTGCCAAATAAGCCGAGCATGGTGAGAAATGTGGAGCGCCTAGGCGCATTTCGCCCGCACGCTCCACACGCCACCCGCATAGGTTGGCCCGCCGATTAACTGACTGGATTGGCTATCGGTGCAGGCAAAATAGCGCAGGCTCGACGTGGCGACGGCTTCCGCGTCCTTCTGCTGCTTCGGTCCCATGCCGGAGACCCGCATGTCGAAAGCTCTTGAACTTTTTACATAACTATAGTCGAGCTGATAAGTCTTGCCGTTGTAAAAGACGGGCTCGGATCGCGGCGTTGTCTGCACCTGTCCGCCGCTATGCTGATTGATGGTGATATTGTTGCTGGTTTTGCATCCCGCCAGCAGAACGGCGCTAGCGATCATCAGGCAAATCGGTTTCATGGGGCCGCTTATGCCCGCGAAGCCTCGACCCGGCAAGCGCGCCATCGTATAGAGCGGCGCCATGAGTCCCTTCGATCCCGCCTCCCTCCTCGTCGCTCGCGGTCGAGCCGCCGATGAAGGCGCCATCGCCCGCATGGCCCAGAAATCGCGCGAGCTTCGCGCCCTTGGGCAGGATGTCGTCAACCTCACCCTCGGCGAGCCCGATTTCGATACGCCGCTCAACATCCAGGAAGCGGCAACCGCCGCCATGCAGGCGGGCTTCACCCACTATTCTCCGGTACAGGGGATCCCCGAGCTTCGCGCTGCGATTTCCAGAAAGTTGAAGGCCGAAAACGATCTCGACTATGGTGCTTCCGAAATCTGCATCACCAATGGCGCCAAGCAGGCCATCGCCAATGCGGTCCTTTCGCTCATCGACCATGGCGACGAAGTTATCATGCTGGCGCCCTTCTGGCTCTCATATGAAATCATCGTGCGCCTCGCCGGCGGCATGCCCGTCGTGCTCGCCGCGACCGTCGGCGAGAACTACAAGGTTCCTGCCTCGCGCATCGCCGCTGCTGTCACGGACCGCACCAAGCTCCTCATGCTCAACTCACCCTGCAATCCCACGGGTGCGGTGTGGTCACGCATGGAGTTGCAGGAGATCGCGGCCATTGTCCGCTCGCATCCGCAGATGATGGTGCTCTCGGATGAGATCTACGAATACATCATGTTCGAAGGCGAGATGGCGTCCTTCGGTTCCCTTCCCGGCATGCGCGAGCGCACCATCACGGTGAATGGCTTTTCCAAGGGTTTTGCCATGACTGGCTGGCGTGTCGGCTATTCAGCGGTGGTTGAACCGCTGACCAGGGTCATGATGCAGATGCAGAGCACCATCACCGCAGGCGCCAACCAGTTCGTGCAGCGCGCCGCCGTGGCCGCGCTTAAGGGTCCCCGCGATGAGGTTGAAGCCATGCGCCAACGATACAAGTCGCGGCGCGACATGGTTATCGCCGCCCTCAGAAGCATTGATGGCGTTCGCATCGCGGCAATCCCCGCGACATTCTATGCTTTCCCGGATGTTTCAAGCTTGCTCGGCCGCAAGGCGGGCAACCACGTCCTCGATACTTCGGAGCGGCTTTGCAACTGGCTGCTGGAACAGCATGGCGTAGCAACCGTTCCCGGCACCGCCTTCGGCGCTCCCGGCTGCATCAGACTCTCTTTTGCGGCAGGCGAGGCTGATTTGGAAAAAGGTTTGAGCCGCTTGCGCGCTGCTTTTCAGCAGTTGATTTAAGCTCCCGCGAATTTGCCCGCCTTTCCCCTTCCCCCCTCGCGGGGGAAGGGTAAAAGCAGGCAGTCTCGCAACTTGCCATCCTGCATCGTCATTAGTGGGACAGCGGTGGGACAAGCCCGGGGATGACGGATAGAGTGTACCGCTACTCCGCCGCTTCGCTCATCGGTGGTTGCGGATGCGGCTTCAGCTTCGACTTGGGTTTGGCTGGAAGCGGGACGATCTCGGCGGCTGACGCTGGTTCCATAACATCGACCTTGGCAACCGCCACGCGGCGGTCGCGCGCTACGAAAGAGTAAATCGCAGGCGTGATGAACAGCGTGAACATCGTACCGATAGTCATGCCCGCGGCGATGACGATACCGATGTCAAAGCGGCTCCTGGCCCCCGCACCCGCTGCAACAAGCAACGGCACGACGCCGATCACCATGGAGGCTGTGGTCATGAGGATGGGGCGAAGGCGGATCGCGGCTGCTTCCTTGATTGCCGTGTGCTTGTCGAGGCCTTGCGTCTCCTGCAGCTTGTTGGCGAACTCCACCATCAGGATGCCGTGCTTGGCGATCAAGCCGATGAGCGTCACAAGGCCAATCTGGGTATAGATGTTGATCGTGCCAGAACCTAGATTGATCGGCGGATTGTTTTGCATTGCGCCGTTGATTTCGCCGAGCACAAACAGCACGAAAAGTGCCCCGAACACCGTCGCCGGCAAACCGATCAGAATGATGAACGGGTCACGGAAACTTTCAAACTGTGCCGCCAGCACCAGATAGATGAGCAGGAGTGCGAAGGCGAAGGTGGTCGCGAGGGTGTTGCCTTCCTTGACGAACTGGCGGCTCTCGCCCTTGAAGTCGTAAGCCATGCCCTGCGGCATGATTTCGTCGGCCTTCTGTTGCAGAAAGGCAATACCCTCGCCGATGGTGCGGCCGGGAAACGGCACGCCCTGTATCATCGCCGAGTTGAGCTGCTGGAAGGTGGCTAGGCTGTTCGGCTGAACCGTCTGGCCAAGGGTGACGAAGGACGACAGCGGCACCATGGTGCCGTCGGCAGCGCGCACCCGGTATTTGAGAATCTGTTCCGTCGTCTCGCGCTCGGTGCGTGGCACCTGCGGGATCACCTCGTACGAGCGGCCCTGCACCGTAAACCTATTCACATTGTTGCCGCCGAGCAACGTCGCCAGCGTGGCGCCCACATCACGCATGGTGACGCCGAGCTTGTTAGCCCGGTCCTTGTCGACGATGAGTTCCGCCTGCGGCGTGGTGAAGCGGAGATCGGCGTTGGTGAAAATGAACAGCCCGCTTTTCATCGCTTCGGCGTTCAGCGTATCGAGAACTTCGGCCAGGCGCGTGTAGTCGCCGGGATAGGTAACGACGAATTCGATCGGCATCTCGCCCGCACCCACCGGGATCGCCGAAGGTGCTGTTGCAAAGATCGTAACACCTGCCACTGACGCGAATTTCTGCTGCAATTCTCCCATGATGGTCAGATCGGAGCGATC
>JBKKDI010000110.1:0-3048 GCA_046708645.1 Aestuariivirga sp. | reverse complement strand
ACCATCGGCATCGCGCCGTCGGGCAACATCAACCCTGACTGTTCGGTGCCTTCGCTGTTTGAACCCGTGCACGGTTCAGCGCCCGACATCGCGGGCCAGGGCGTCGCCAATCCGGTTGGCCAGATCTGGTCGGCGGCGATGATGCTGGAACACCTGGGCGAGTCGGCGGCGGCGGTAAGCATTGTTGCCGCGATCGAGTCAGTGCTGTCGCAAAAGTCCCTCCGGACCCGTGACCTCGGCGGCACTGCCGATACGGTCACCTGCGGAAAGGCGATTGCCGCCTTGCTCACCTAAGGCGAAAGGATCACACAGATGCGAATCGTCGACGTCCGCGAGACGGTCCAACCGATCAGGTCGGAACTGCGAAATGCCTTCATCGATTTCAGCGAGATGACGGTCAGCGTCGTCGCCGTTGTGACTGACGTCATTCGAGACGGCAAGCCTGTGGTGGGATTCGGTTTCAATTCCAACGGCCGCTATGCGCCTCAGGGCCTGCTCCGCGACCGTTTCATTCCGCGGCTCAAGAAGGCCACGGCGGCAGAGACCAGCGACGGGACGGGCGAGAACCTCGATCCGCACAGGATCTGGTCCTTGCTGATGCGGAACGAGAAACCGGGAGGCCATGGCGAACGCTCGGTCGCGGTGGGCGTGCTTGACATGGCGGTGTGGGATGCGGTGGCGAAGATCGCCGGCAAGCCGCTCTACCGGCTGCTGGCCGAACGCTACGGTGACGGGACCTGCGACGAGCGCGTTTTCGTCTACGCGGCAGGCGGCTACTACTATCCCGACAAGTCGGCTCGTGGTCTGCAGGATGAATTCCGGCGCTACCTCGATCTTGGCTACTCGGTGTGCAAGATGAAGATCGGCGGAGCCACGCTGGACGAAGACCTGCGCCGCATCGATGCGGCACTGGAGATTCTGGGCGATCCGAAGCGCCTGGCTGTCGACGCCAACGGCCGGTTCGACCTCGATACGGCAATCGCTTTTGCGAAGGCAATCAATCACTACGGCCTGTTCTGGTACGAAGAGGCCGGCGATCCGCTGGATTTCCAGTTGCAGATGGTGCTTGCGCGCTATTACTCCGGTCCCATGGCAACGGGGGAAAATCTCTTCTCGCACCATGAGGCCCGCAACCTGCTGAGATATGCGGGAATGCGCCCGGACCGCGACATCCTGCAGTTTGATTGTGCACTCAGCTATGGGCTGGTCGAGTATCTGCGCACGCTCGATGAGGTGAAAGCTGCAGGCTGGTCAACCCGGCGCTGCATCCCCCACGGCGGCCACCAGATGTCGCTCAACATCGCGGCGGGACTGAAGCTGGGTGGTAATGAATCCTACCCGGAAGTTTTTCGCCCCTTCAATGGCTTTGCCGACGGCTATCCGGTGGTCGATGGTCATGTGGCGCTCCCGCCGGGGCCGGGGATCGGATTTGAGGGCAAGTCCGAACTCTTCAAGGTGATGCGTACGCTGTTCTGAGCACCTTGTCCGGCCCACTGCATGTCCGACTTCAGCACCAATTGGACAGAATGCGTGACTTGAACAACGGAGGATTTCCAGTTCATCGTAATCGTATGGAGAATGACGATGAGACAGAAACTGACAACACGAGTGGGCTCAACCGAGCAGGTTGTGAAAGACATTCGCAGGGCCACGCGGAAGCAATATTCGACTGAAGAGAAAATCAGGATCGTGCTGGACGGCTTGAGAGGCGAATACAGCATTGCTGAGCTGTGCAGGCGTGAAGGCATTGCCGAGAGCCTGTATTACAGCTGGTCGAAGGAGTTCATTGAAGCAGGTAAACGCAGGCTGTCGGGTGATACCGAACGATCTGCCAGTACGGGTGAAGTGAAGGAGCTTCGCCGCGAAGTGCGCGACATGAAGGAACTGGTTGCCGACCTTGCCCTGGAAAACCGTGTGCTTAAAAAAAGCATGATCGGGGATGGGGGCGACGCAGAATGAGATACCCAGCATCTGAAAAGCTTGAGATCATCCGCCTTGTCGAGAAGTCGCACTTGCCGGTGCGGCAGACGCTGAACAAACTCAACATTCCACGCGCCACGTTCTACCGCTGGTATGATTTGTTCCGGCTGGGCGGCATTGATGCTCTTGAAGATCACAGGCCACTGCCAGGGCATGTGTGGAACCGGGTGCCGGATAAAGTCAGGCGCGAGATTGTCGATCTGGCGCTTGATGAGCCGACGCTGTCGCCCAGAGAGCTGGCCGTACGCTTCACTGATGCAAAGCGCTATTTTTTATCTGAATCTTCAGTCTATAGGCTGCTCAAGGCCCATGACCTAATCACCAGTCCTGCCTTCATCGTCATGAAAGCGGCTGACGAGTTCAAGGACAAAACCACGGCCATCAATCAGCTGTGGTAGACCGATTTTACTTATCTGAAGGTTACGGGATGGGGCTGGTTTAATCTCAGCACAATCCTCGACGACTTCTCGCGTTACATCATCGCGTGGAAGCTCTGCACCACAATGAAAACGACCGATGTCACCGACACACTCAACATCGCATTGCAAGCGTCAGGTTGTGGTGATGTCCGCGTTCTTCATAAGCCACGGTTGCTCAGCGACAATGGCTCGTCTTACATCTCGGGCGAGTTAGCCAACTGGCTGGGTGACAAGGGCATGGACCACACGCGTGGGGCACCCATGCACCCCCAGACCCAAGGCAAGATCGAGCGCTGGCATCAGACCCTCAAAAACCGCATCCTGCTCGAGAACTATTATCTGCCCGGCGATCTCGAACAAAAGATCGCTGACTTCATCAGCCACTACAATCATGTCCGCTATCATGAAAGTATCGCCAATCTGACACCTGCAGACGTGTACTTCGGCAGAGCACAGACCATTTTAAAAACCAGAGAAAGGATCAAATACCAGACACTCAAAAACCGACGCTTGCATCACAGCAGGCAAGCCGCTTAAAATGAAAAACCAGATGCGCCAGATACTCCATTCAATCAGGCCGCAAGAAGTCCATATTTATCTGACGACGGACAAGGGAAGAACATATCCGAACCTGGGATATCGTCAGCTT
>JBKKDI010000109.1:0-10544 GCA_046708645.1 Aestuariivirga sp. | reverse complement strand
CGCCTTGCGCGACAGGGCGAGCGCCACAGGCTCGCACCATACATGGGTCTTGCCGCCGAAGCCCCCGCCGATCTCGGAGGCGGTGACGCGAAGCTTGGAAACATCCATGCCGAGGAGCTGGGCGCATTGATTGCGGTAAACGAAATGCCCCTGGGTGCAGACCCAGAGTTCGCCGTGGCCGTCGGGACCGACGCTGGCGAGGCAGGCGTGGGGCTCGATGTAGCCCTGGTGCGTCTGCTCGGTCTTGAAGGAGCGCGTCACGACGACCTCGGCTTCCTTGAAGCCTGCATCCACGTCACCGTGGCCGAACTCCACGCGCTTGGCGATGTTGGATGCTTTCTTCGGCTTGGGGTCTACCCCCTCTGTGAACATTTTGGAGTGCAGCACCGGGGCAGAGGACTTCATCGCCTCGTCCACATCGGTCACATGGGGCAGGATTTCGTAATCAACCTTGATGAGTTTCAGGGCTTCCCGCGCGGTCTTTGCGTCGATGGCAGCAACGGCGGCGACGGCGTGGCCGTCATAGAAGGCTGTGGTGCGGGCCATGCAGTTTTCGAGGATGTCGAACATGCCTTGATCGCCATTGGTCAGATCGGGCATGTCGGCGGCGGTCACCACCGCTTTCACGCCGGCGAGTTTTTCAGCCTTCGAGGCATCGATCTTTTTGATGCGGGCATGGGCGTGGGGGCTGCGAAGGATGCGGCCCACGAGCTGGCCGGGGGCGGATGCATCTGCGCCGTACCTGGCGCGGCCCGTCACCTTGTCGATGCCGTCAGGGCGGAGCGGCCTGGTTCCAACGGATTTGAATTTCTGGTTGGTGAAGCTGGTGTCGAGGGTCATGGGCTAAGCTCCTCTCATTTCTTTGGCGGCGTCCTGAACGGCGCGCACAATCTTGTCGTAACCGGTGCAGCGGCAGAGATTGCCGGCCAGGCCGAAGCGGATTTCCTCTTCGTTGGGATCGGGATTGCGGTCGAGCAGCGCGCGCGCGGCAATCAAAAAGCCCGGTGTACAGATGCCGCATTGAAGGGCCGCATGCTCGATGAACTTGCGTTGCAGGGGATGCAACTTCTCACCATCGGCCATGCCTTCGACGGTTTCGATCTCGCGGCCTTCGGCTTCAGCGCCAAGCACAAGGCAGGAGCAAACGAGGCGGCCATCGATGGTGACGCTGCAAGCGCCGCAGTCCCCGGTGCCGCAGCCTTCTTTCGCCCCTGTCAGCCCCACGCGGTTGCGAAGCGCATCGAGCAGCGTCTCATCGGGTTCGCAAATGAAATCGATGGAATCGCCGTTGATGGTGGTTGAAACCTTGACAGACATTACTTTCCTCCGGCGCGGGTGTAGGCGATTGTCGCGGCGCGCTTCGCAAGAACGGCGGCGACTTTGGTTCTGAATTCAATGGTGCCGCGCTTGTCGTCGATGGGTCGGCAGGCGGCGGAGCAGGCACGTCCAAGCTTCTCAAGGGCCTCATCGTCCAGTGTGGTGCCGACAATCGCCCTGGCGGCCTCGGCCACCAGAAGAACGGTGGGCGCCACCGCGCCAAGCGACACGCGGGCTTCCTTCACCAACCCCTTGGCGTCCAGAGTCAAACTGATCCCGCAGCTTACCACGGCGATGTCCATTTCGCTCCGTGGAATGAACCGCAAATAGGCATCGCCCGAACGGGCGGGGCGTTTCGGCAGCAGGATGGCCTCGACAAGTTCACCCTTTTTGAGCGACGTCTTGCCCGGACCCACGGCCACCTGTTCGACCGGGATGGTGCGCCTGCCCCTGGGGCCGGCGATCTGGGCCTTGGCGCCCGCCGCCACCATGGCGGGTACGCTGTCGGCGGCGGGGCCTGCGTTGCACATATTGCCGGCGATGGTGCAGCGGCCCTGCACCTGTTTGGAGCCGATCAGGTTCGCCGCCTCCACCACGCCGGGCCAAACCTGGATGAGGGCCATGTTTTCGCCGAGCTCGGCGCAGGATACGGCTGCACCGATGGTCCAGCCCGCGGCCGTCTTCTTTACGTCGCGCATCGCCTTGATACGCTTGATGTCGACCACGAGGTCGGGTTCGATATACCCGCCCTTCATGCGGACCAGAAGATCCGACCCGCCGGCGAGCACATAGGCGCTGCCCTTGGCCTTGGCGAGCAGGGCCACGGCGGCTTTTGTCGTTTGCGGTGCCTCGTATTGCATCATGCCACCTGTGTTGAATTTCGCCGGTTCTTTTGGGCCAAGGAAGGGGGTCAGGTCAATGGGCGCGGAGTGCATTGGCCCATGCCGATTGCGCGCGCTGAGCCAATATACACTCGCGATTCTGCATTGACAGTGCTTCGATTTCTGGCGGACAGTATCCTTCAGGGCATGGATTGACAGTGCCCAATTCAGCGAGGAGCCAATGACCAGGAGTTCGACTTGGATATCTGCCGTTTTTGCCGCAGCGGCGGTTGCGGCCACGATTTTTACGCCCCTTTCCGCCCAAGCGGTTGAATCAAGCGACCCCATAAAGATTGTTCTGGTCGACTGGACCAGTGCCAATCTCAACGCCAAGATTCTCGGCGGTATTCTCGAGAAGCTCGGTTACACTGTCGAGTATCCTACCGGCGACTATCTTTCGAGCCTGACAACCAGCCTCACCAACGGCGATGTTACGGTGGGTGTGGAATACTGGGACACAACGGCCGGCGAGGCTATGAAGGCATCTGAAGCCACGGGCCAGACTGAACGGCTTGGCCCGCTGGGCCCCAAGGCCAAGGAAGAGTGGTGGTATCCTCTCTATATGAAAGAAAAGTGCCCGGGCCTGCCCAATTGGGAGGCGCTCAAGGATCCAAAATGCGCCGAGGCGTTTTCAACCGCCGAAACCGCACCCAAGGGCCGCTATCTCGGTGGTCCGGTAACTTGGGAAGGCTTTGACGATGAACGGGTGGTGGCGCTTGACCTGCCGTTCACGGTGATCCACGCCGGGACAGATGCCGCGATGTTCGCCGAGCTCGATTCGGCTTATCAACGGAAGGCTCCGGTCATGTTGTGGGTTTATTCGCCGCACTGGGCGCCCGCCAAATATGAAGGCGAATGGGTTGAGTTCCCACAGCATACGGCCGAGTGCTACGAGGATCCCAAGTGGGGCAGCAATCCCGACAAGGCCTATGACTGCGGCAAACCCTTTGGCGAAATTTGGAAGTTTGCCTGGGCCGGCATGAAGGACAAGTGGCCGGTCGCCTACAAGGTCGCCAAGGCCTATCAAATCGATGCCGCCGACCTGAACGAGCTTTCGGGTGAGGTCGACCTCCAGGGCAAGTCGATCGAAGATGTCGCTGCCGCATGGATTACCGCCAACGAGGCAAAGTGGAGAGCCTGGGCGCAATAAAACGTCATCCAGGACGTTTTCAATGAACACGAAAACATCGGGCGTTGAGACTCAGCTCCCGATCAAGCTTTCCTGCCGCAATTTGTGGAAGGTGTTTGGCGCCAACGGCGCGGAATTCCTGCGCGCGCGCAGCGGCACGGCGTCGGCTAGTGAATTGGATGCCGCCTCACTCATCGGCGCAGTGCGGGGCGCCGACCTGGATGTGCGCGAAGGTGAAATTTTTATCGTCATGGGGCTTTCCGGCTCCGGCAAATCGACCCTGGTGCGGTGTCTGTCCCGTCTTATCGAACCCTCGGCCGGTGAGCTCAGCTTCAACGGCAAGGACTTGCTGAAGGCAAGTGCTGCGGAACTGATCGCCATCCGGCGGCACAAGATGGGCATGGTGTTCCAGCATTTCGCGCTATTGCCGCACCTCAACGTGCTGGAGAACGTAGCCTTCCCTCTCTCGATCCAGGGCATCGCCAAGAAAGAGCAAGAAATTCGGGCCCATCAAATGATCGACCTGGTCGGCCTCAGGGGGCGGGAACGCCATTTCCCCGCCGAACTTTCGGGCGGCCAGCAACAGCGCGTGGGCATTGCCCGCTCCCTCGCGGTCGAGCCGGAAATCTGGTTTCTTGACGAGCCATTCTCGGCGCTTGACCCTCTGATCCGGCGCGAGATGCAAACCGAGCTCATGCGCCTGCAGGATGTTCTCAAAAAGACCGTCGTCTTCATTACCCATGATTTCGATGAAGCCATCCGTCTGGCCGACCGTATCGCCATCATGAAGGATGGCGAAATCATCCAGATCGGCACCCCGGAAGAGCTGGTTCTTCATCCCGCCACGAGCTACGTGGCCGAGTTCACCAGGGATGTGAACCGGGCCAAAGTGTTGTCGGCGCGAAGCCTTATGGGGCCTATCACGGCCCATACCGGCGGTTACACCAAGGTTTCCGCGCACGCCAAGATCGCCAGTTTCGTGGCAGCCATCGTCGATTCGCCGAAACCCTTTGCCGTAACAGGCGACGATGGCGCGGTAATCGGTGAAATTGCGCCGCAGGCGGTGATAGACCTGCTTTCGGGCAAGGAACGGGGAGCCGGCACGTGAGCGACATGGCTCTAATGGGCGGGGCAATGACGCACGGCGGCGGCCGCACGGGCCAACTTGTTATCGCCGCTGCCGTTGCGGCCGCGCTCTTGATTGTGTTGTTTCCCGCGGGCGTGCCGGCGCTTACCGACTATCCCGACAGCCTGATCGTTCCCTTCAGGGACTGGATCGCGGCCGTCATGGCATGGCTCAAGACGAATCTGACCTGGGCCACCCGCGCCGTTGCTGCCCTCATCGACGTGCCGTTGCGCTTTGCCATGAATCTTTTGGCAAAGGGTTTCAAATTCGGCAGTGGCGATACGGCATGGACGTTGCCGCGCCTGTCCTGGCTCGGCGTCACGTTCGTCATGGCCTGGCTCGGCTATCTTTATGGGGGATTGCGGCTCGCCGCACTGTGCGGACTGGGGTTCCTGGCTCTGGCGTTCTTCCAGGTGTGGGACAATTCCATGCTCACCTTGGCACTCATTGTCATCTGCGTGCCTTTCTGCGTCGTAGCGGGATTGCTCCTCGGCATCTGGGGCCACTTCTCGCCGCGCTTCAACCGTTGGCTGATTGTGCCAGCCCTCGATCTGATGCAGACCATGCCAACCTTCGCCTATCTCATTCCCATGCTGCTGCTCTTCGGCGCGAGCCCCGTTTCGGCCTTGCTTGCCACCGCCCTTTTTGCAACGCCGCCCATGGTGCGGGCAACGGTGCTTGGCCTCGACAAGGTGGCGCAGGAGATCAAGGATTTCGCCGATATGGCGGGATGTACGAAGTCGCAGAAGCTTTGGCGCGTGCTGATCCCGGCGGCCAAGCCCTCGCTGATGAGCGGCGTCAACCAGGTCATCATGCTGGCGCTCAACATGGTGATCATCTCCTCGATGATCGGTGCGGGTGGATTGGGCTATGATGTGCTGCTGGCGCTCCGGGCGCTTAAAATCGGCCAGGCCATGGAGGCGGGGCTCGCCATCGTCATTATCGCGGTGGTGCTCGACAGGCTCAGCCAGGCCATGGCGCAAAAAAGGCCCGATGCGGTTTTGGCCAGCGGCTTTCTGGCCCGTCACGGCAATTTGCTGCTGGCTATAACCGTGCTTGCCATCACCACGGCACTGGGCACGATTATACCGGCATTCAACGAACTTCCCGATTCCCTGACCCTGACGACCGCGCCCTACTGGAAAGCGGGCGTCGACTGGCTGACCCTCAATTTCTTTGACGTCATCGAAGCGATGCGGGTTTTTGTGCTGCTCAATCTGCTCAATCCAATGCGGGCTGTTTTCGAGGCGCTGCCATGGTTTGGTGTTATGCTCGTGCTTACGGCCCTTGGCTGGCGGCTCGGCGGCTTGGGTCTGGCTGGCGTTGTGGCGATCCTCACAAGTTTTTGCGCGGTCACGGGGCTTTGGGTTCCGGCCATGCAGACGCTCTATCTCTGCGGAGCATCCGCACTTGTTGCGGCCGCGCTTGGCATTCCCATCGGCCTGTGGAGTTCGCGCAGCGATCGGGTAGCAGCAATTACCACCCCAGTCATCGACACGCTGCAAACGATCCCGTCCTTCTGTTTCATCATTCCCGTGGTCATGCTGTTTCGCGTCGGCGACGTGACCGCCATGATCGCCACCGTTGCCTTCGCCATCGTGCCAGCCGTGCGTTACACCAACCACGGCCTGCGCCAGGTGCCGCAACAGTTGATCGAGGCCGGCATCGTCTCGGGCTGCACCAAATGGCAATTGTTCCGCCGGGTGCAGCTCCCCGTGGCGCTGCCGGAAATCATGCTGGGGATCAATCAGACGATCCTTTTGGCGCTCAGCATGATCATCATCTGCGCCATGGTGGGCACGCGCGATCTGGGCCAGGAAATCTTCAAGGCTCTGTCGAAGGCCGATGCCGGGCGCGGCATCGTCGCAGGGCTGGTCATTGCCTTCATCGGCATCGTCGCCGACCGGCTGATCACGGCATGGGTCCGGCGGATGCGCGAGAAGAGGGGGTTGGCGTGAGTGGAGCGGCAGAACGGGTGCGCGCCATGCCGCTGTGGCGTGGACTCAAGTCAATCGACGCCCTTAAGGGCGGTGTGAGCAATGCGAGTTTCACTGTGGAAGATTCCACCGGGAAATATGTGGCTCGGGTTGGAGAGGATTATGCCTGCCACCAGGTTTCACGCGAACGCGAAGGCATTGCGGCCCGCGCCGCCTTCGAGGCGGGATTGTCACCGGAAGTCATTTACACGGAACCCGGCATCATGGTGGTGCGCTTTGTCGAGGCGCGAACCTATGGTGAGGCAGAGGTGCGCGCCAATGCCGGCGCTTGCATGGATATCGTCAAGCGCTGCCACCGCGACATGGGCAAGCGCATTTCCGGGCAGGGCGCCGTCTTCTGGGTGTTCCAGATTTTGCGCGACTACGCTCACACGTTGAATGCGGGAAAACATCGCCACGCCGCCGATATACCGCGCTGGATGAATGTCGTTGACGCGATGGAGGCAGCCCAGGTGCCGCTTCCCATTGTCTTCGGTCATCACGACCTGCTGCCAACCAATTTCATGGATGACGGCAGACGCCTGTGGCTCATCGACTGGGAGTATGGCGCCTTCGGCACGGCGATGTTCGATCTCGCCAATATCGCCTCCAATAATTCTTTCGAGGAGGATGGCGAACTCCAGATTCTCGAAAACTATTTCGGCAAAAAACCGGACGAGGCCCTGTTACGGGCTTTCTACGCCATGAAAACCGCAAGCGCTCTGCGCGAAGCCATGTGGGGCATGGTGTCGGAACTTCATCTCAATGCGCCTGGTGTCGATTACGCCGCCTATGCAGCGGAATATCTTGGGCGCTTTGAGCGCGTTTGCGCGGACTTCAACAACAAATTCGGAACATCATGACATCACTTCCGACACACGCGCAATTCATCGTTATCGGCGGCGGCATCATCGGCTGCTCGACGGCCTATCATCTCGCCCGCGACCACAAGGCGGACGTGGTTTTGCTCGAACAGAACAAGCTCACATCGGGCTCGACGTGGCATGCGGCGGGACTCGTCGGCCAGTTGCGCTCGTCAGCATCGATTACCCAGGTGCTCAAATATTCGGTCGATCTCTACAAGAAGCTCGACAAGGAGACCGGGCTTGAGACCGGCTGGAAAATGACCGGCTGCCTGCGCCTTGCCACCAACGAGGATCGCTGGACCGAATACAAGCGTCTCGCCACCACAGCCCAGAGCTTTGGCATGGAGATGCACTTGATCTCACCCGCCGAGGTCAAGAAGATGTGGCCTTTGATGAATGTGGACGATCTGGTGGGCGCAAGCTGGTTGCCGACCGATGGCCAGGCTTCTCCCACCGATATCTCCCAGTCTCTTGCCAAGGGTGCCCGCATGCATGGAGCCAAGATCATCGAAGGTGTGCGGGTCACGGGTTTCGAGATTGTAGAGAGCCGCGTCAAAGCCGTTCATACCGATCAGGGTACGATCACTTGCGATACGGTGATCAATTGCGGTGGCCAATGGGCCCGGCAGATCGGCGCCATGGCCGGCGTCAGCGTGCCGCTGCAGCCGGTCAAGCATCAATACATCATCACCGAGAAGGTTGAGGGACTTGCGACCGATGTGGCGACCATCCGCGATCCCGACCGGCGCACCTATTTCAAAGAAGAGGTGGGCGGCCTTGTCTTCGGCGGCTACGAACCCAATCCGATTGCCTGGATGCAGGGCGACGTGCCGGACAATTTCGAGTTCCAGCTTTTCGAGGACAACTGGGATCATTTCGAGCAGCACATGGGACAGGCGTTGGCCCGCGTGCCGGCGCTTGAGACCACCGGCATCAAAAGGATGATCAACGGCCCCGAGAGCTTTACACCCGACGGCAATTTCATTCTGGGTGCCGCACCGGAGATCAAGAATTTCTACGTGGGCGCGGGCTTCAATGCTTTCGGCATTGCAAGCGGAGGAGGTGCTGGCTGGGTGTTGGCGCAATGGGCCCACGCCGGCGAAGCGCCCATGGACCTTTGGGTGGTCGACATCCGCCGTTTCTCGGACCTGCACAAGGACCGGCAATGGACTTGCGATCGCACGTTGGAAGCCTATGGCAAACATTACACTATCGGCTTCCCGCATGAGGAATATGACAGCGGGCGCCCGCGTATCGTTTCACCGCTTTATGAGCGCCTCAAGAAGTTGAATGCCAGCTTCGGCTCCAAGCTCGGCTGGGAGCGGCCTAATTGGTTCGCGCCAAAAGGCGTGAAAGCCGAGGACATCTACTCCATGGGACGGCAGAACTGGTTTGCTGCCGTGGGCGAAGAACACAAGGCGGTGCGCGAGCGGGTTGGAATTTTCGATCAGTCATCCTTCGCGAAGTACGAACTGAAGGGAAAGGATGCAGCCGAAGCGCTTTCCTGGATTTGCGCCAACAATGTTCCCCACGTTGGGAAGCTCGCCTACACACAGATGCTGAACACCCGCGGTGGCATCGAATGCGATCTGACGGTGGCGCGGCTGGCGGAGGACTGTTTTTATATCGTCACCGGTACCGGTTTCCGCACCCATGATTTTGCCTGGATCGCCGACCACATCAAACCAGGCCTCGATGCCACGCTCACCGACATCACCGAGCAGTGGGGAACGCTCGCCGTGATGGGTTCTAGATCGCGCGAGGTGATCCAACAGGTCACGGACGCCGATATGTCCAATGCCGCGTTCAGATTTGGCGAGGTGCGCGAGATCGCCATTGCCAGCCACAAATTCCGGGCGCTGAGGGTGACCTACGTGGGCGAACTCGGCTGGGAGTTGCATATTCCGATTGCCGCCATCGGCGAGGTGTTCGATGCACTCATGGCGGCGGGCAAGGCGCACGGTATCACGCCCACGGGTTATCGCGCGCTCGAATCGCTGCGTCTGGAAAAGGGCTACCGCGCCTGGGGTTCCGACATCACCGCAAATGACACGCCGTTCCATGCGGGACTCGGCTGGGCGGTGAAACTCAAATCCAACCAGCAGTTCCTTGGCCGCCAGGCCTGTGAGAAAATTTCGACTGCACCTCTCGCAAAAATGCTGACGGGCTTCACCACGGCGCGCTCCGATATCGTGCTGCTGGGCCGCGAGACCATCCTGCGCGATGGCAAATTCGCGGGCTACCTCACCAGCGGCGGTTACGGCTACACGGCGGGCAAGCCCATCGGCTACGGTTACATCCGCAATGGCGCTGGCGTTAGCGAGGATTATATCCGCTCAGGTTCCTATGAACTGGTCGTCGCTAACCAAACGGAAAAGGCGCAGGTCCATCTCGAACCGCTCTACGATCCGGCGAACGTCAGAGTGAAATCATAAGTTCCGGGTGTGATCATGAAGGTTGCTGGAAAGCCGATTGCTATTATCGAAGCGCCATCCAATCTCGGACTGAAGCCTCCCTCGCCGGGCCGCGAACCGGGCACGGCACGAGCGCCCGATGCATTGCGACGCGCCGGGCTCCATGAACTGCTCTCACCGGCGCGCATCATCCGCGTCGAGGCGCCACCTTATGCAGCCGATGAGAGCCGAACCGTTAATGTCCGCAATGTGCCGGCCATCTCGGAGTATTCGCGCAAGCTTGCCGATACGCTGGGCGCGTGTCTTGCACGGGGCGAATTCCCGCTCGTTTTGGGCGGAGACTGCAGCATTCTCCTCGGCAATATGCTCGGCCTCAGGCGGCGGGGCGAACCGGCTCTCCTCTATATCGACGGGCACACGGATTTCTATCTTCCCGAGCAATCCGCAAGCGGTGGAGCCGCCGGCATGGACCTCGCCTTCGTCACAGGCTGGGGCCCCGAGTCCCTAACCGATCTCGAAGGGCTTGCGCCCTATGTGCGCGAGGAACGGGTTGCTGCTCTCGGCAACCGTGATTTTGACCGCGTCCACTCCGCCGCGATCCCGCCCGCCGCAGAATCGCGCATGCACTATCGCGACCTGGCGGCGTTGCGCAAAGCGGGCATGGCGCAAGCGGTCGAGGAGGCTCTCGGGGTTGTTCATGGCGGAGAGGCGCGCGATGTTTTCCTTCATTTGGATGTCGATGTTCTGGATTCCACCGTCATGCCCGCTGTCGATTCACCGCAGACTGACGGCTTGAATTATGGCGAGTTGACCGCGCTGTTAAAGACGGCCATCG
>JBKKDI010000108.1:0-2516 GCA_046708645.1 Aestuariivirga sp. | reverse complement strand
ACGCCTTACTGTGCGTGGGGGTGGGATCTGCGGAAGACCAATCTGGAGTTTCTGAATCATATTGACCCAGCTTATTTTGACTATCAAACCAAGGCGCATCTTGACAATATCGAGGGCGAGCATAAATTACAAGCTGCTATTGCACTTCGACAAGCTATCACCACGGCTTGGAAACGTTCTTCGCGTTAGTGTGCGCTGCGTTGCAGGCACCGGATAGAGGGGGCTCCGGAAATTCGGACAGTGTGATAAGTGGTAGCCTTGCTTCACCGAAGCCACCCGAGGGTGGCGAACCAGAGGAGCACGGCAATGAAGCGAACGAGACGCAATCACGGGGCATCGTTCAAAGCTCAGGTGGCATTGGCCGCGGTCAAAGGCGACAAGACGCTGGCAGAATTGGCCGAGCACTTTCGCGTCCACCCCACCCAGATCACAGAATGGAAGCAGCAATTGCTGGCGCGGGCCGCTGACGTATTTGGCGGATCCAAACCGACGGCGGAGACGCCGGATCTAAAAACCCTCCACGCCAAGATCGGACAACTGGCCCTGGAGAATGATTTTTTAGAAGGGGCGCTCATCAAGGCGGGATTGCTGAGCGCAAAGCGATGATCAACCGAACCCACGCCCTGTCGGTCGTTCGGCAATGTCAGATCCTGGGGCTATCTCGCTCGACGGCCTCCTACCAGCCGGTGCCAGTCTCGGCCACAGCTCTGGCGCTGATGCGTCGGATCGACGAGCTTCATCTGGACTATCCGTTTGCCGGAGCTCGCATGCTGCGGGACCTCTTGCGGAGAGACGGCCATGTAATTGGGCGGCGGCACGTCGCCACGCTGATGAGGCGCATGGGGATCGAGGCGGTGTATGGCACTCCTCGTACCAGCCAGCGACATCCTACCCACAAGGTCTATCCGTATCTCCTGCGCCAGCTGGAGGTCACTCGCCCGAATCACGTGTGGGCGGCAGACATCACCTCTATCCCGATGCAGCGCGGCTTTGTCTATTTGTTTGCCGTTCTGGACTGGGCCAGTCGCCGGGTGTTGGCGTGGCGGCTCTCCAATACGCTGACCACCGACTTCTGTCTCGAGGCGGTCCAGGAGGCCCTGACCAGCTGTGGCACGCCGGAGATCTTCAACACCGATCAAGGGTGTCAGTTTACCAGCCTGGAGTTCACAGGGCTGCTGAAAGATCACGGCATCCGGATCAGCATGGACGGGAAAGGTGGTTGGCGCGACAATGTGTTTGTCGAGCGGCTTTGGAAGAGTATCAAATACGAGGAGGTGTATCTGCACGCCTACGAGACCGTCAGCGCCGCGCAACAGGGATTGGAGCGCTACCTGACGTTCTATAACCAGACAAGGCCGCACCGAACGCTTGACGGGCACACACCGGATGGAGTGTACTTTGATAACCTGCCGACCCGGCATACGGCCGCATAGGCAGACCACGCGAGGCGCCACTTAAGAATAAGAACATTCTGTCTAACCAACCGGGGCCACCTCTCAGGCCCTTGGCACCTGCACCTGGAGACAGAGACACACTTAGCGATGAGGTCGAGAAGCTCGTGAGAAATTCCCCTACGTTATTCACTACGACCGGGAGGCGACGAGTCGAACAAACTGCCTAACTGCTTGAAAAAATTGGTGCCCCTGATACGAATTGAACGTACGACAAACGGTTTAGGAATGGAAGCAAGACGATTTTGAAAAGGCTCGGTGTTTCAAATGGTTTCCCCACTTTTCATTTTGTATCGGGCTATTCGGTGGTTTTCACTGCCTCCATTGATTCCAATGAGTCTTGGTCTTTAAGGAAAGTTTTAGCGCAAATTTAGCACAAGCTCTCTTTAACGGTTAGAGCCTTATCTATTTCAACGCTCCGTCCAATGAGCTTTCAAAACGATCTTAGCCCTTTCCGCCTGTCTAGGTGTTTTACTCACCGTGTTCAAAAACCTCTTTCATGGTCGAGTGCAGAGAATTCGATTTTTCTAGAGCTTTGACGTATCCTTCCGCCTGTTCCAAAACAAATTTTAATGCGCTACTGCAAAACAAATCGCTGAACGAACAACCAGCATAGGTCAGCCATGGGAAAAATGCGAGCCAATGTGTTCCACGGTGTCAATGATATACGCGTAGAAGAGGTCCAACGCCCGCATGCCGGTGTCGGCGATGCCGTCATCCGGGTAACATTGACAACAATCTGTGGCACGGATCTCCACATCGTTCGGGGTGAATATCCAGTGAAGCCCGGCCTTATCATTGGCCATGAACCTGTAGGCGTAATTGAGGAACTTGGCCCCGGCGTCACAGGGTATGAAATTGGTGAACGTGTCTTGGTCGGGGCGATCACACCGTGCGGCCAATGTCGTGCGTGCCTATCGGGACACCATTCACAATGCGGCCATGGAACAGGCTTTGAGGCCATTGGCGGTTGGCGCTTCGGCAATACTCTCAACGGAGCGCAGGCTGAATACTTGCTTGTGCCGTACGCGCAAGCGAACCTGGCAAAGATTCCCGATGAACTGT
>JBKKDI010000107.1:0-22708 GCA_046708645.1 Aestuariivirga sp. | reverse complement strand
GCGGCGGACAGCGTGTACGGCACGGGAGAGATCGAAACCATGCTCCGCAGGGGCAAGGGTTCCAGCGGACTAACGCATGAAGTCCCGAACAAATTTCCGTAAGATCACCAATCTGAGGGTCGCACGTTTCTTCTTGGTTTGATAAATAGACACGTATTGCAATCCGAGTATACGGAGCTTCGCGGGCTTAGCAGCTAAACTGGCCTTTCTCGTCCATGCTCATGGCCTGTCTTCGCGTTTTGTTCGAAGACGTGGCGGTCTTTGGTGCGGGATGTAGTTGGCTAAGGATCGCACAGCTTCCTGAACAGATCAAAGAAAGAGGGATGAAATGTGGGATGCTGCACCGACACATTAATTTTTCTATGCGGGTTTCGATACTTGGACAAACAGATGGCGGAGGGGGAGGGATTCGAACCCCCGGAAGGCTTGCACCTTCAACGGTTTTCAAGACCGCCGCGATCGACCGCTCTGCCACCCCTCCGGCGGGCCAGGCGGGCCGTCTGTAGCAGCAGCGGTGGCTTAACTCAACCGCCCGCAGTCCAAATGCGGCCCAAGGTTGACACGCAATTGCCATCGGGCTGCGGCATCCCGAACGGCCAATATGCCAATGGCGACGGGCCCTGGGAAGGCCAAATTTACAATCCCGACGATGGCAACACTTACGCCTCATCCATGAAGCTTGATGACGGCCGGATGAAGGTTAAAGGCTGCGTTGCCTAGCTGGGCTCGACGACATCGACTGGCGGAGCGGGCGGCAATGCCGGCACCGGCGTCGGCGGGGCTGGCTTTGGCGGATTTGGCGGAACCGGAGGAGCGGGTGGCGCTGCGACGTTTATAGCCACGATCATAGAGACCATTGATGCTCCCTTGGGCGATGTAACCTCGACGATGACAGACGTACCTCTTGTGTTCGGTGGCGCGGGCGGCGCGGGCGGTGTTGCCGGTCTTGGCAGCGGCGGTGCGGGCTTTGGCGGATTCGGCGGCACAGGCGGCGCGGCGGTCGACGCGACGAACACCACCGTCAGCCTGCTTGATGCAGTGCTGCAGGGCGGCCAAGGCGGAATTGGCGCTGCTGGCAATGGTGGCGTAGCCTTTGGCGGCTTTGGCGGCCTTGGCGGCGCCGGCGGCGCGGCAACGGACGTTTTCGTATCTATCCTGACCCACGATTCTGCTGGTGTAAACGTCACCAATAACAACATGATCGCGCCAATTCTTATCGGGGGAGCGGGCGGCGCCGGCGGTCTTGCCGGTCTTGGAACCGGCGGTGCGGGCTTTGGCGGATTTGGCGGCGCCGGCGGCGCTGCCTTCAGCGCTAACAACACGACCGCCTCGCTGGCTGGAACGTCCAGTCTCGTAGGCGGCAATGGCGGCGCTGCCGGCGGAGGCCTGGGTGGCACGAGCTTTGGTGGGTTCGGCGGAGGAGGCGGACTGGGCGGTGATGCGACCGAAATCCTGACCGTGATATCGACCGTAAACACGGCGTCCGGCGATGTGACGATAACTGATACGATCGTGCCACTGGTATTTGCGGGGGCCGGCGGAGCTGGTGGTGCCGGCGGTGGAGGAACCGCCGGAACAGGCTTCGGCGGCTTCGGCGGCACCGGCGGAGGTGCGATGGTTGCCTCTAACGCGAGCGACGTGACGTTCTTTGGCCCAGCCTCGCTAACCGGTGGCAACGGTGGCGATGGCGCAGTGGGAACAGGAGGCACCGGTTTTGGCGGCTTTGGCGGCACTGGCGGAAATGGCGGTTCGGCCGTTTACAACAGTGCGGTAATCCACACTGTTGATGGGGTGGGTGGCGATGTGACGATTACCGGACTGATGGCTGCAATCGTCCAAGGCGGAAACGCAGGCGCCGGCGGCGCTGGTGCGCTTGGGACAGGAGGCACGGGCTTTGGCGGATTTGGCGGCGGCGGCGGTTCGGCGCTTCAAGCCGACAGCAGCGTTGTGACGCTGAACGGCACCTCGACTCTGGTCGCGGGTAACGGTGGCGCGGGTGCAATCGGCACTGGCGGGGCTGGTTTTGGTGGCTTCGGTGGTGCAGGCGGCAGTAATGGCGGTGCACTGGGAACGGACGGAGATGCCACGTTCACTGAAGCCTACGTCGCAACGGTTACCAACATAGTCGGCCTGACAACCCTCACGGCAACTGAATTTGCCATTGTCAGCGCTGGCGACGGCGGAAACGGTGGCGTAGGCGGTGCTGGAGTTGGTGGTGATGGCTTTGGCGGATTTGGCGGCACAGGCGGCGACGCGGTTTCCGCAAATGCATCCACCGTCACACTGCTTGATGCGACGCTGACCGGTGGCGACGGCGGAGCAGGCGGTGCCGGAAACGGCGGAGCGGGCTTCGGCGGATTTGGCGGCGCCGGCGGCAGCGGAAGCGATGCCAGCTTGGCTGTTGTCATTGTCGGTGATCCGGCACCCTTGATTGCAACGATCGTCACTGGCGGTGACGGCGGCGACGGCGGAGTCGGCGGAACCGGTACCGGTGGTGACGGGTTCGGCGGATTTGGCGGCGACGGCGGCGACGGCGTTTCCAACGTCGCGAGTACAGTCAACCTGTTCGGTCTTTCGGCTGGAGGTGCTTTCGGTCTCGGCGGCACCGCAACTGGCGGAGCCGCATTTGGCGGTTCCGGCGGCGCGGGTGGTGCTGGCGGTATTGGTGGCGTGCCCGGTTCACCGGGAGCTGGTGGAGCCGGTGGTGGTGCAGCAAACGGCGCCGCAGCGGCGGGTACCGACGGCACGGCGGGCGTGCCCTAGTACATCGCTTACTTAAGGCCGGTCCGGCCAGGCGCCGGCGGTTTTGACGATGGATCGGATGGCCCGCCGTTGCGGGCCTCCGAAACTGAAATTAAATGGATGTCGCTGTCGCCAGAGGTCGCAATCGCAACCAAGATTGATGTAGATGCCCTGAATTTCGATCCCAATGAGAAGCGGCGGTGAGCTCCAATTCCAAGACTTATCCCAAGTTCAAGCCCCAGCCTGAAATGGCAATCGCCAGTCCTCCCGCGAAGTCAGTTGGGAAGGCGTCATCGGCCGCCAAGTGAGCCCAGGCTCACTGTCTGCTATTGGCCGATACTGTTGCAAAAGATTTTTTGCCCATTTCAAGACCGCCGCGATCGACCGCTCTGCCACCCCTCCGGCGGGTGAAGCGGCCAAATCTCTAGCAGCGGGCGGCTCTCAACTCAACCGTCAGCCGTGGCAATTGACAGTCATGGGAGAACCGTCTTGAAATGATCAGGCAGAAGGGGGAGATGATGAGAAAGTTGATAGCAGCTTTGATCGCCACGGGGTTGGCGGCGGTTTAGCAGCGGATGCCGATGCCGCCAAGAAAAAGAAAAAAGCGGTATCGGGCCTTTCGGCGGCGGAGAAAGCGGAACTTCGCAAGAAGTACTTGCCGGTTTGTATTAAGCAGTACGCGCAAGGGGGCGATGGCACAATCATCAAAGTTGAGGTGCTATCCGACGGGACTGTTTACTGCTGGCACAGAAATTAGACCGGCCTTTTCCATCCAAATATCGCCGCAGGGCCGACACGCAATTGCCATCCGGTTGCGTCATTTGCGGGGCCCTTTAAGATGAGTAGCCTAGATGTGGTGGAGGCGTTGGATGAGAACGACTGCCGCGGCCCTGGCGATGGCCGCAATGATCTCGCTGCCAAGCAACTTGGCGCGCGCCGATTCGGAAAACGGGACTGGTATCTGGGTCATGGAAAATGGCAAGATTACCGTGCGCCTCGTCCCGTGCGGCGGAAATCTCTGCGGCAAGATTGTCGGCATGAAGAAGCCGTTGGATAAAAAGGGCCGGCCGAAACGCGACAAGCACAATCCCAATCCGGCGCTGCGTGACCGCCCGGTGATTGGACTGACGATCATGGCCAACATGAAAGCCGACGGCGACGGCACCTGGTCCGGCAAAATCTATAATCCCGACGATGGCAATACCTACACTTCCCACATGACGCTGGATGGCGGCCAGATGAAGGTCAAAGGCTGCGTGGCGTTTCTTTGCGAGAAGATAACATTCAAAAGGGCGGATTGAGATGGGATCGAGGATCGGCCTCGTCTGCCTGGCTTTATGGCTTGCCGTGGCTGGTCCCGCCTCCGCCCAGGTGCTCGACGACATTCCGTTCGAGAAGAAGCTGAAACTGGCGGAGGTGGGCGACGAAGAGGCCCAGCTCGCCGTGGCCGAAGCCTATGAAACGGGCGCGGACAATGCGTCCGCCGACCCCGTCGAAGCGGCCAAATTTTATCGCCTCGCGGCACTCCAGGGAAATCTCGAGGCGCAATACCGGCTCGGCCGTATCGTGTCCAAGGGGGTCAAGGGCATCAAGCAGGATTTTACCACGGCGGCAAAACTCTATCAGTCCGCCGCCGGCAAAGGCCACGCCGGGTCCATGGATGCGCTCGGCCAGCTTTATCAGAACGGCCAGGGCGTATCCGCCGATCCGGCCAAGGCGGTTGAATGGTACCGCAAGGCGGCGGAGCTCAAATTCGCCAATGCCCAAAATAATCTCGGCGTCATGTATCTCAATGGCCGGGGTGTGAACCGCGATCTGGGCGAGGCCTTCAAACTGTTCGAGCGCGCTGCGGCGCAAGGCGATTCCTGGGGACTGAACAATCTGGGCGGCATGTATGAAATGGGCTGGGGAGCGGGGAAGGATCCAGCGAAAGCTCTCGAACATTACCGCAAGGCCGCAGCGTCCGGCAATCAGGCGGCAGCCGAGAATATCCGGCGGCTGACAGCCCCGGCCACCAGATAATTAGCCCGCACATCAGCCGTTAACTATTTCTCCCAACCCTAAATTAACGCTTCAAACGCGAAGAATGCGCCCCTTGTAGTTGGATCACATCAGGGACAACGATCCCTCAATGTGGAGCGGGTGTATGCGTCATCTTTCATTTTTTCCGCTTTTAATCGCGGCGGGCCTGGTTCTGGCGAGCTGTTCGTCGCACAACGGCCAGCATGCATCGCGCGATCCTTTCGCGGGCAAGGGAAGCCCCTATTACCCGGGCTCGGGCCCCATCCCCATGGGGGGCGGGCGTTATCAGGTGGGCAAGCCCTATCAGGTGGCGGGCCGCTGGTTCACACCCGAGGAACAACCCAATTACGACAAGGAAGGCATTGCCTCCTGGTATGGCGAAGCGTTTCACCGCCGCATGACGTCGAACGGCGAGTGGTTCGACATGAATCAGCTTACCGCCGCCCACCCGACCCTGCCGCTGCCCAGCTATGTCAAGGTCACCAACGCGGACAATGGCCGCGAGGTCGTGGTCAGGGTCAATGACCGGGGGCCGTTCGTCGGCACGCGCATCATCGACATGTCGAAGCGCGCCGCCGTGGCGCTCGGCTTCAAGGGGCAGGGCATGGCGCCGGTTCGCGTTCAGTTGATCGGGCCCGCACCGCTTGACGATAATGGCACCCACCTTGCCGCAATGAACGAGCAACTCGAGCGCGGAACGCCGGTCACGCGGATGATCGCCGCAGCCAAAGGCGGCAGATCCCAGGTGCAAATCGCCGCGGTTGAGGCAGAACCCGAGGTGGTGGCGGATACGACGATTGCTTATAGCGCGGCCCCAGAGAATGTGCCGGCACCGGATTTCGGTTACGACCAATCCTATTACGTGCAGGTGGGTTCATTCGCCGATCCCGGCAACGCCGAAAGGGCCAGGGACGGACTTGCCGCCTCCTGGCCGGTGCAGGTTGCCGAACTTAACACGGGAGGCCGCACGGTTTACCGCGTCAGACTCGGGCCCATCGCCGAGAGGCCGGATGCCGATACGGCACTCGAGCATGCAATATTCCTCGGCCATCGGGATGCCCGTGTGATCGTCGCTCCCTCCATGCACGCAGCGCTCTAACACACCGCATTGCCGCAGCGTTGCTTTTTGCCATGAACGCCCGTATTTTTACGGGATGAATCATCAATTTCTGAGAAGACTTGTCTTGGCCGTGACCGGTCTTCTCGCCATGGCTGTCGCGGGTCTTGCACAAGACGCCACATTCCAGACGACCGCGGAACAGGCCATCCTGATCGATGGCCGGAGCGGCCTTGTGCTGTTCGAGAAGAACGCCGACACGCCGATACCGCCCGCCAGCATGAGCAAGTTGATGACCCAGATCATGGTCTTCGAGGGGCTGCGGGAGGGCGCCCTGAAGCTCGATCAGGAATTCAATGTCAGCACGGAGGCCTGGAGGCGCGGGGGATCGGCCTCGGGCGGTTCGACCATGTATGCGGAACCGGATTCAAAGATCAAACTTTCAGACCTGATTCAGGGCGCGATCGTACAATCGGCGAACGATGCCTCCATTGCCATCGCGGAAAACATGGCGGGGACCGAAGGCGCCTTTGCCCAGAAAATGACGGCAAGGGCGCGGGACTTGGGATTGGCGAAGGCCGAATTCCGGAATGCCACCGGCCTGCACGACCCCGCCCATCTCATCAGCGTGCGCGAGCTGTCGATCCTCGCCCGCTACATCAATTCGAATTTTCCGGAGTACTACAAATACTACAGCCAGCCGGAATTCACCTGGAACAACATTACCCAGAAAAACCGTAACCCCCTGCTGAAGGACTATCCCGGCGCCGACGGCATGAAGACGGGCTATACCAAGGAAGCAGGTTACGGCCTCGTGGGATCGGCCATGCGCGGCAACCGGCGCCTGATCATGGTGATTGCCGGTCTCACCAGCCTCAAGGAGCGCAAGGAGGAGGCCCAGAGACTGCTGGATTGGGGTTTCAGCCAGTTCCTGGCAATCGACGTCTATGGCCGGCATGACCGGGTGGGCAGGGCCACCGTCTGGGGAGGGACACAGCGCTCGGTTGACCTGGTCACCTCGGAGGCGTTCCAGATTTCCCTTTCGGCGCGCGAGCAGCAGGTGGTCGAGGTCAAGCTTATTTACACAGGACCGCTGCTGGCGCCGGTGAAGGCTGGAACGAAAGTGGGAGAGATACGCTTCGTGGTGGATGGCGCGGCGGTGGCGACATTGCCGGTTGAGACGGCAGCGGACGTAGCGGCGGTTCCATCCATGTGGAGCAAGGCGCTCGACAGTGTGATGATCATGACCTTCGGCGGCTGAGGTGGCCGGGCGTTTCATTACTTTCGAGGGCGGCGAAGGCACCGGCAAATCGACCCATATCAAACGCCTTGCCGAACGGCTCAAGACGCAAACCCAGGAGCTTCTGGTGACCCGCGAGCCCGGCGGCACGCCGGAGGCCGAGGCGGTTCGAAGCCTCCTTGTTTCGGGCGAAGCCAGCCGGTGGACGGCACAAGCGGAAGCGCTGCTCAACTATGCGGCACGGGAATCCCATCTCCAGCAGGCAATCCGCCCAGCACTGGAACGGGGCGCCATCGTGTTGTGCGACCGGTTCATGGACTCGACCCGGGCCTACCAGGGCTATGCCGGAGATTGCGCCATGGACCTCATCGATACACTGGAGAAGGCCGTCGTCGGCGCCACACGGCCCGATCTTACGCTGATCTTCGATCTTGATCCGGAAGCCGGCTTGACCCGCGCGGGGGGCCGCAAGGCCGGAACGGCTGAGGACCGCTACGAGCGCAAGGGCATCGCGTTCCACCGGCAGGTGCGCGAAGGTTTTCTCCGGATTGCCGAGAGGGAGCCGCAACGCTGCCGCATTGTGGACGCAAGCGGCGATGTGGAGGCGGTTGCGGCTAAAGTTTGGGCGCTGGCCGGCGAGGTCCTGGGCAATGGCTGAAGATATTTCCGATTCCCGCGATGTCCCCTGGCATCCGCGGCGAAGATTTGTGCTTGATGGCCATGCCGCCGCGGAGCAGCGGCTTCTGCATGGCCATCAATCGGGCAAACTGCATCATGCCTGGCTGCTTTCGGGCCCCCGGGGGATTGGCAAGGCGACGCTCGCCTATCGGTTTGCGCGATTCCTCCTGACGGTGCCCAATCCAACCGAGGCGCGAAAGCACAGGAGCCTGGACGCCGGCGCCGAAACCGGCACAGCGCGCCGCATCGCCGCCGGTTCGCATCCCGATCTTCTGGTTGTTGAACGCGCTTTCGATCAAAAGAACAGGCGGCTAAAGCGCGACATTGTGGTGGACGATGCCCGCGCGGCCTCTAATTTTTTCGCGCATACGGCGGGAACGGGCGGCTGGCGCATTGCCATCGTCGACAGCGCCGACGACTTGAATGGCGAGTCGGCCAATGCGCTGCTAAAGATCATCGAGGAGCCGCCGCCGCGCTCGGTGTTCCTGCTGGTCAGCCATCGGCCCGGCACTTTGTTGCGCACGATCCGTTCCCGCTGTGCCGGCCTTGATTTGCAGCCCCTGTCGCTTGATGACACACTGGCTGTTCTGCGTGAGCTGCCGCCGGCGGCGATGATTGGCGATGAAGCGTTGCGGCAAGCGGCGGAACTTTCCCATGGCAGTCCGGGCAGGGCGCTCGATCTGGCAGGTTCCAGGGGAGCGGCAGCCTTCGCTGCCTTTGCAGCCAAGCCGCAATTGCCGCCTTCCCGCTGCATCGAGATCGGCGCGCACTTTGCGGCGCGCGAAACAGCGGAAGATTATAGGGTGTTCTGTGAGTTGCTGATCGATTGGATCGGCGAGAAGGCGCGAGCGTTTGGATTGACCGGAGGCGGGGCGGCATTGGCCAAGGCCCATGACGACATCACCAGTTCCTTTCGGCAAACGGATGCCCTAAATCTCGACCGCCGCCAGACCGTGGTGGATGCCCTGCTGGTTCTCGGCGGCGCCTTGGGACAACGAACATAATTGGGGGCGCTCCTATTTCCGCGGCCCCAACCTTTGTCATCCCGCACTTGTTGCGGGGACCCATGGTAAGGCAAACTCCAGCGCTCCGGTATCGGCGCGATGGGTCGCCGCAATAAATGCGGGGATGACAGACGAGGCGCAGAGAGCGGAAAAACGAAACTAATGCGCAAGGAAAAGTTCTTTATCACCACCGCCATTCCCTATGCCAATGGCGCTCCCCACATTGGCCACGCCTATGAACGGATCGCCACCGATGTGCTGGCGCGCTTCAAGCGGCTTGACGGCTACGATGTGCTGTTCGCCACCGGCATGGACGAACACGGCCAGAAGATGCAGCAGCAGGCGGCGCGCGAAGGCCTGACGCCAAAGCAACTCGCCGACCGGACGGCTACGCAATTCGAAGAGATGGGCGAATTGCTGGCGGCTCCCGCCGACGACATCGTGCGCACCACCTCCGAGCGGCACAGGCTTGCCGTTCAGGATATCTGGCGGCGCATGGAGGCCAACGGCGATATCTACCTGTCGAAATATTCCGGCTGGTATTCGGTGCGCGACGAAGCCTACTACGACAAGGACGAAACCGAAGAGCGCGATGGGCGCCGATTTTCCACGAAATCCGGAACGCCCGTCGAATGGGTTGAGGAGGAAAGCTACTTTTTCAAGCTCTCCGCCTATGGGGAGCCATTGCTCGCCCACTACGAAAAGCACCCGGAATTCATTTCGCCGGAGAATTATCGCAACGAGATCGTCGCCTTCGTCAAGCGCGGCCTCAATGACTTGTCGATCAGCCGCACGACTTTCGATTGGGGCATTCCGGTGCCGGGCAATCCGCGCCATGTGATGTATGTCTGGGTCGATGCGCTGACCAATTATATCACCGCCACGGGGTTTCCCGATGCGTCGGCGCCGCGCGCCGGCTTCTGGCCGGCGGATGCCCATGTGATCGGCAAGGACATTACGCGCTTTCATGCGATCTATTGGCCGGCCTTCCTGATGTCGGCGAAGCTGCCGGTGCCAAAGCAGATCGTGGTCCATGGCTTTCTGTTCAGCCGTGGCGAGAAGATGTCGAAATCCGTGGGCAATGTGGTGGCGCCCGCCGACCTGGTGCGCGAGTACGGCCTCGACCAGACGCGTTATTTCTTCATGCGCGAGGTGCCGTTCGGCCAGGACGGCAATTACAGCCACGAGGCCATCGTGGCGCGCGTCAATGCCGATCTCGCCAACGACCTTGGAAATCTTGCACAGCGTTCACTGTCGATGATCGCCAAGAACTGTGGCGGCATGATTCCGCCAAGCGCTGCGCTTACGGCGGCGGATGAGGAAATCCTCGCGGCGGCGGATGGGTTGCTGGTGGAAGTCCGGGCTCAGCATGAGGTGCAGGCGATCAACCGGGCGCTCGATGCCATCTGGAAAGTGGTGGCGGACGCCAATCGTTATTTCGCGGGGCAGGAACCCTGGGCGCTTAAAAAGACCGACCCAGCGCGCATGGAAACGGTTCTCCATGTGACGGCGGACGTGCTGCGCATCATCGGCATTCTGGTGCAGCCCTATATGCCGGGAGCGGGGGGGAAGCTGCTCAACGCCTTGGCTGTACCGATGGCCAAGCGTTCCTTTGCCGATTTGGGCAGCCGGCTCGTTTCAGGGGTGGTGCTGCCCGCTCCGTCACCAATCTTTCCGCGCTATGTGGAGGAGGGGGCTATCCCCGCCAAAGCCTGATGGTGCCCGTCGTCGATAGCCACTGCCATCTCGACTTTGAGGGACTGAGTGACAGGCTGCCGGAGGTTCTGGCCGCGGCGGAGCAGGCGGGAGTTGGCCTTATGGTCACGATCTCGACGCGGGTGCGAAAGTTTGAGCGGCTGCTGAGCATAGTTGAAGAGAATCCCAATGTTTACTGCACTATAGGCACTCATCCTCATAATGCGCATGAGGAGCTGGATGTGACCGTGTCTGAGCTTGTGGACATTGCTGGCCACCCCAAAGTCGTCGGGATTGGCGAGGCTGGGCTCGATTACCATTATGATTTCAGCCCGCGCGCGGCCCAGGAGCAGGGATTTCGCCTGCACATTGCCGCCGCGCGCGAAGCAGGCCTGCCGCTCGTCATTCACAGCCGCAAGGCGGAGGCCGACACGGCGGCAATTCTTGCCGATGAAATGCAGAAAGGCGCGTTCGCACCGCTGTTGCATTGCTTCACCTCGAACATGGAACTGGCCCGCCAGGGGTTGGCATTGGGCGCCTATGTTTCGTTCTCCGGCATCCTCACCTATAAAAATGCCGGGAACCTGCGGGAGGTGGCGGCGGAGGTTCCCATGGACCGGCTGCTGGTTGAAACCGATGCGCCCTATCTGGCGCCCGTGCCGTTCCGGGGGAAAACCAATGAACCTGCCTTCGTGGTAAAAACGCTTGCGGCGCTTGCGGCGGTGAAGAACGTTCCGGCGGATGCAATGGCGCAGGCAACGAACGATAATTTTTTCCGGCTATTTTCCAAGGTGCCGCGCCCGGCGCGGTTTCTCACCACGCCATGACGACGAAGCTTACCATACTGGGCTGCGGCTCCTCGGGCGGCGTGCCGCGCATCGGCGGCGATTGGGGAAAATGCGATCCCACAAATCCGAAGAACCGGCGGCGGCGTTGCTCGGTTCTGCTGACGAAAACGGGTGCCCGTGGCATGACGCGGGTTCTGATCGACACCTCGCCCGACATGCGCGATCAGATGCTTTCGGCCAATGTGCAGGGTATCGACGGGGTTCTCTACAGCCACGAACACGCCGACCACACGCACGGCATCGACGAACTGCGCGCCTTTTTTCTGAACCGGCGCGCCAAGGTGCAAGTGTGGGCCGACGAGCCGACGGGACAGATGCTGATGAGCCGCTTCGCCTATTGCTTTTACGCAGCGCCCGGCAGCGACTATCCGCCCATCCTCGATCTCAACCGCATTGTCGCGGGCCAGGCGTTAAACATTGCGGGAGCCGGGGGCACCATCGCCGCGCTGCCATTTTATGTGCATCACGGCAATATCGAAGCGCTGGGCTTCAGGATCGGCGATACGGCCTATACACCGGACTTGAACGGCATTCCCGAAGCGGGTTTGACCGCCTTGCGAGGCCTCGACCTGTGGATCGTCGATGCGCTCAAACGCACGCCCCATCCCAGCCATTTGAGTCTTCCTGAAACACTGGACTGGATCGAACGGGTGAAACCGGCCCGCGCCATCATCACCAACATGCACGTCGATCTCGATTTCGAAACGCTGCGGCGCGAACTTCCGCCGCATGTCGAGCCGGCGTATGACGGGCTTGAAGTTGAAATATGAAGCCAGCCATGCGAGCCGTTGATTCGATGGAGTTTAGCCGAATTGTAGGTATTTCCAAATATTCCATAATATATATTATGCGAATTAAATGAGGAAGGCATCCCATGTTGCGCCACGGGTTCTGGTTCTGGGCGCAACCGGTTTCATCGGTCAGGCGGTCGTTCACGCCCTGCTTCGGCGCGGGCATCGCGTGCGGGGCTTGGCCCGCAAGGCCAGCGGCGTCGCGCAATCACTGGGTCAGGTCGAGTGGCGCTATCGAGATATCGCCGCGCTTAAGAACGCCGAGGACTGGCGTCTACTGCTCGCGGACTGTGCCGCAGTCGTGAACCTTGCCGGTGCCTTGCAGGAGAGTACCAGGGATCGGCTCCTCGATGTTCATGGCAATGCCATCGCGGCCTTGGCGGTCGCCTGCCCGCCCGATTGCCGTCTTGTGCACGTATCCGCGCCCGCCGCGAGCAACACGGCGTCGATAGCATTCTATCGCACCAAGGCAGTCGGCGACGACGCAATAAAGGCAAGCAACCGTGACTGGGTGATCCTGAGGCCGGTGGTAGTGCTGGGGCGTGATGCCTACGGCGGCAGCGCCCTGTTGCGCGCCCTGGCCGCGTTCCCCGGTTTCATACCAGCAGTTCATGGCGGCAGCGTTATGCAAACAGTTGCCATGGACGATGTGGTGAACGCGATTTGCATGGCGGTCGATGGCAAGATACCAGGAGGGAGCGATATAGTGCTCTCTGAGCCCGGCCGTCACACGCTCGCAGAAGTGTTGACCGAGATTCGAAAATGGCTCGGGCTTGCTTCTGTTCCTGTGGTGTCCATACCCCTGTGGGCGGCGCGTGCCGTCGCATTCTTTGCCGATATGGCGGGGAATTTTGGTTGGCGTTCCCCCTTGCGCTCGACGGCATTAAAGGTGAGCGCTGAAGGTGTTGCGGCAGATGCCGGAGAATGGACACGGCTCTCCGGGGCTACGTGCAGGCGGCTTGAAGAAACACTGGCTCTTATGCCTTCCACGTTACAGGACCGGTGGTTTGCCCGAATGTATTTGCTGAAGCCGCTCATTATCGCGGTACTAGCGCTATTTTGGTTGCTGTCGGGGGCCATCGGGCTTTTGCGTATCGAGGCCGCGTCAGCAACATTCATAGCAGAGGGCGTAAGTTCTGAAGCTTCTAAGACCGCCGTCGTGGTTGGCGCGATTACCGACATGATTTTGGGCGCGTTCGTCCTTCATCGGCGTTCGGTGCAATGGGCGCTGTTTGGCATGATCGCTGTGTCAATATTCTATCTCGGCGTCGGGACCATCCTTGCTCCCGAATTATGGCTCGATCCTCTTGGCCCATTGCTCAAGGTTATTCCTGCCCTGTTTCTGGTGCTCGTGGCGCTGGCGATCAGCCCGGAGCGATGATGGAACTCGAACCCCTGCTCCGCTGGTTGCATGTCATCGGCGCCGCCGTGCTGTTGGGAACGGGAACGGGCATTGCGTTTTTCATGGTGATGGCGCGGCGCAACGGACGGCCTGAAATCATCGCCCAAGTCGCCAGCATTGCGGTGATCGCCGATTTTTTGTTTACGGCCACGGCGGTTATCGCCCAGCCAATAACGGGCTACTGGCTGGCACGCGTTGTGGGCTGGAATCTTTCGGAGGGATGGATCGTTATTTCCCTCGCCCTTTATGCCGTGGCCGGTGCTTTCTGGATTCCGGTAATCTGGATACAAATGCAACTCCGTGACCTGGCCGCCGCATCGGCACTTAACGAAATCGCCTTGCCCGAGCGTTTCGAGCGGCTCTACCGAATCTGGTTCCTTGCCGGATTTCCAGCCTTCGGCGCCGTTGTCATTATCTATTGGTTGATGCTCACCCGGCCGGTAATAATCTGGCCATGACCTCTCCCTCCGAAATGGACCCTCGCCGCATTGAAACGTTGCGGGCCATCATGAAGGCGTTGCGGGCGCCGGTAACCGGGTGTCCGTGGGATATCGAGCAGAATTTCGAGACGATCGCGCCCTACACCATTGAAGAAGCCTATGAGGTGGCCGATGCCATCGCCAGGGGCTCGCGGGCGGAGCTGTGCGAGGAGCTGGGCGACCTCCTATTGCAGGCGGTTTATCACGCGCAGATGGCGGAAGAAGAAGGATCCTTCAGCTTCGATGATGTGATCGAGGCCATTTGCCGGAAGCTGCTGCGCAGGCACCCCCACGTTTTTGGCGATGAGGCGGCGCGGTCGGCAAAACTCGCCAAGGGATTCTGGGAAGACATGAAGACCAAGGAGCGGACGCGCCCTTCCGAAGGCGGCCTGCTCTCTTCGGTGCCGGTGACGCTGCCAGGATTGACGCGAGCCGTGAAGCTCCAGGCCAAGGCCGCCAAGGTGGGTTTCGATTGGCCGTCGGTTGAAAATGTTTACGACAAGATCGGCGAAGAGGTAGCGGAGTTCCGCGCCGCGCCTGAGGCTAAAAAGGAAGAAGAGTATGGCGACCTATTGTTCGCCCTGGCCAATGTGGCGCAACACCTCGAAATCGACCCGGAAGCGGCCCTGCGCGCCGCCAATGCCAAGTTCGAGCGGCGCTTCGCCCATATTGAGGCGAGGCTTGCCGAGCGAGGCAAGGAGCCTAAGGACTCGAATCTCGATGAGATGGATGGGCTGTGGGACGAAGCGAAGGAATTGGGGAAATAGCGGACATTGATCTGCTGAATGCTTCGAGGCTCACGGGCGATGCCCGTGAGCACCTCAGCATGAGGAAGATGGAGACGTCCTCACCCTGAGGTGCGAGCGTTAGCGAGCCTCGAAGGGTCCCTACTCCGCCGCCGCCTTGTGATCCTTGGCGAGGAGCCGCATCATCCGGCCAAAACGCGCCATGGCCTGGCCGGCCTTGTCGGCGCTCAGGCGAACTGAAAGACGCGTGCGGCCGTCGGGAAAAAGCTCGCGCTCCAGCACTTCGCCGCGGTCATGCAACCAGGCCTGGCCTTCGCCGTCCGAGGGAGCGACAAAGATTTCATAGGTCGTATCGCCAGTGTCCAACCGATTTTCGATTGCTTGCAGCAAGCGCTCCACGCCCTCGCCGGTCGCAGCTGACATCAGCACGCAATTTTCCTTGCGGCTGGCCTGGGTTTCGCGCGCGGTGCGCTCGTCCGCGCCCAGGAGATCGAGCTTGTTCCATACCTCGATGATCTGGCCGCGGCGCACTTCGTCGATGCCGAGTTCATCGAGCACGCGGTTTACGTCGGCGGCTTGCGCTTCGGTTTCCGCGTGGCTCACGTCGCGCACGTGGAAAATGATGTCCGCTTCCAGCACCTCCTCAAGCGTCGCCCGGAAGGCGGCGATGAGCGATGTCGGCAAGTCCGAGATGAAGCCCACGGTGTCGGACAGGATCACCTTGCGGCCGTGGGGCAGGATAATCTCCCGCATGGTGGGGTCGAGTGTCGCAAAGAGTAAATCCTTGGCGAAGACCGAAGCGCCGCTCAGCCGGTTGAACAGGGTCGACTTGCCGGCGTTGGTGTAGCCGACGAAAGCGATGACCGGATAGGGCACGCGGGCCCTGCCCTTGCGCTGCAAGGCGCGGGTTCTCACCACCGAGGCGAGCTGCTTTTCGATCCTGGTGATGCGCTCCTCGATCAAGCGGCGGTCGGCTTCCAACTGGCTTTCACCGGGGCCGCCCAGGAATCCGAAGCCGCCGCGCTGGCGTTCAAGATGGGTCCAGCTCCGGACCAGGCGGCTCTTCTGGTACTGCAGATGGGCCAGCTCGACTTGCAGCGTGCCTTCGCGGGTGGCGGCGCGCCTGCCGAAGATCTCCAGAATAAGGCCGGTGCGGTCGAGCACCTTGGCGTTCCAGGCTTTCTCCAGATTGCGCTGCTGTATCGGGGAAAGCTGGGCGTTGACGACGACGAGCCCCGCCTCTTTCTCTTCAACGTGCTTGGCAATTTCGGCGACCTTGCCGGAACCGATCAGGGTGGCCGGCCTCGCCGCCACCAGTGGCGCGACTAGGCTTGCGGCAATTTCCAGATCGATGGCGCGGGCAAGTCCCACGGCCTCCGCCAGGCGTGACTCCGCGTCCCGGCCGGGCGCGGTGGCCGCGCGGCGGCCCTTGCGTTCCACATGCAGCACGATGGCGCGTGCGGACGCGGTCACGTGGCCGCCGTTTCCTCGTCAAAGAGGCTGATGGGACCGCCCGGCATGATGGTGGAGATCGCGTGCTTGTAGACAAGCTGGGACATGCCGTCCCGGCGCAGCAGCACGCAGAAATTGTCGAACCAGGTAATGACGCCCTGCAGTTTCACGCCGTTCACCAGAAACACGGTGACGGGGACTTTCTGCTTACGCACATGGTTGAGGAAAGTGTCTTGAAGGTTCTGCTGTTTTTCTTGGGCCATCGCTTGTCTCTTTGTCTTTGTTTAGGCCAGTCTTGTGGAGAGAGGTTATCACAATTCTGTAACTTGCAAAATTGCGGCTAGCCCGCCGCTTCATCCTCGCTCCGCCCGGTCAATCCCAGGATCTTGATCTTCCGGTGCAGGGCCGAACGCTCCATGCCGATAAACATGGAGGTTTTTGAAATATTGCCGCCGAAGCGCAGGAGCTGGGAGGTAATGTAATCCCGTTCGAAAGCCTCCCTGGCATCGCGCAACGGCATTAAAAGCAGGTTTTCCACGCCGATTGCCGCGGCATTTGTGCCGGTTGCCGCGCCATCGGCCGGGAGCAAGCTTACGGTGATTTCGTCGGCGGGGCCGCCACCCGCCAGGATCATGATGCGCTCGACATTGTTTTTCAGTTCACGGACGTTGCCGGTCCAGTTGCGGGTTTGCAGCATGGTGAGAACATCGTCGGCAAACCGGCGCAGCGGCTGGCCCGCTGCCATCGAATAGCTCCTGGCAAAATGGGCGGTGAGCTCGGGGATATCGTCGCGGCGTTCGGCGAGGGCGGGCACTTGCACCGGGACCACGCCAAGACGATGGAAAAGATCCTCGCGGAACCGGCCATCGGCGATGAGAGCGGGCAAATCGCGGCTGCTGGATGAGACCACGCGAACGTCGACCTTCACTTTCTTGGCTCCGCCGACGCGCTGGAACGTCTGGTCCACCAGAACCCGCAAGACCTTGCCCTGGGTTTCGAGCGGCATGTCGGCCAGTTCGTCGATGTAAAGAGTGCCGCCATGGGCTTCTTCGAGAGCACCCACGCGGCGCGCCGTGCCGCTGGCGTCTTCCACGCCAAAGAGCTCTTCTTCCATGCGCTCCGGCGCCATCGTCGCGGCACTTAAGGTCACGAACGGACCCCCGACCCGCGAAGAAAGGTTGTGCAGCGTCCGCGCCGCCAGTTCCTTGCCCGCGCCCATGGGGCCGCTGATCAGCACGCGGCTGTTGCCGGAGGCTATCTTCTTGAGCAGTTGGCGCAACTGCCGCATGGCGGAAGACCCGCCCAGCAATTCCGCGTCCGCCCCCGCCCTGCCCTTCAGCGACTCGTTCTCGCGTTTAAGCCGCGTGGTCTCCAGCGCCCTGCCCACGACCAGCAGCAGGCGGTCCGCCTTGAACGGCTTTTCGATATAGTCATAGGCGCCGCGCTTGATGGCGGCGACGGCGGTCTCGATATTGCCGTGGCCGGAAATGATAATGACCGGAACGTCCGGGTGTTTTTCCTTGATGACGCTCAGGAGATCGAGCCCGTCCAACCGCGATCCCTGCAGCCAGATATCGAGCACGATCAGAGATGGGCGGCGCAGATCGATCTCGGCCACGGTCGCATCGCTGTTGTGGGCGAGGCGCGTTTCGAATCCTTCATCCTGCAGAATTCCCGCAATCAATTCGCGGATGTCGGCCTCGTCGTCGACGATGAGAATGTCAGCAGCCATTTTTTAACTCGCGAAAGCCGCCGCCGATTGTGTTTCCGGAAGGTTGTCGAATAGCAAGGTGATGCGAGCGCCGGTACCGGGAGTTACATCCTCAAGCACCAGGCGGCCACCATGTTCTTCCATGATCCGTTTGACGATGGCAAGGCCGAGCCCGGTGCCCTTCTCGCGCGTCGTCATATAGGGTTCGGCCAGCCGGTGGCGATTTTCCGTGGGCAGGCCGATGCCATTGTCGGTGACCCGGATGAAGGGTTGCTTTCCGGCAATTCCCGCCTCAACGAGAATATGCCCACGCGGTTCCTTGGCGGTCTGCTGGCGGCCCTCGATCGCCTCGCGGGCGTTTTTGACGAGATTGGTGACGGCCTGGGTGATCAGGCGGCGATCGAAAGGGAAAATGAATTCCCCGGGCTTCACGTCGAGCTCGATGTCGATATCGGAGGCCGAGACCCGCTGCAGCACGGTGGCTTCACGCACCACGTTGGCAAGCTGCTGCGGCTCCGGCACCGCCTTCGGCATGCGGGCAAAGGACGAGAATTCATCGACCATGCGGCCGATATCGCCGACCTGGCGGATGATCGTATCGGTACATTGGTCGAACACCTGTTTGTCGAGCTTGATCTGGCTGCCGTACTTGCGTTTCAGGCGTTCGGCGGAAAGCTGGATCGTGGTCAGCGGATTTTTGATTTCGTGGGCGATGCGCCGGGCAATGTCGGCCCATGCGGAATTGCGCTGGGCGGAAACGAGATCGGTGATGTCATCGAAGGTCAGCACATGGCCGTGGCTCTCATCATCGGAGATTTCCGTGGTGACACGCGCGAAGAAGCTGCGGCTTTCGCCCTTCTGAACCACGTCAACCTGGCTTTCGGCGAAGCCGGACGGACGCGACAGAGCCAGCTTAAAAAGCGGCCCAAACGCCGGAAGGACTTCTATGGTAGGCCGCCCGACGAGTTCACCTTCGGCAACGCCAAGCAGCGTCAGGGCCGAACGGTTGACCAGGGAAATGTGACCGGAGGGATCGATTCCGATGACGCCGGCGCTGACACCGGCCAGCATGGCTTCGGTGAAACGGCGGCGCGTATCTAGGGTATCGTTGGTTGCCAGAAGTTCGTCGCGCTGTTCCTTGATGTGGCCGGTCATCAGGTTGAACGTGCGCGAGAGGGTGCGGAGGTCTTCGGGCCCTTGAGTCACTTCAACCTTGGTATCGAGTTCGCCGTGCGAGACGCGGCGCGCCGCATCCAGGAGCCTGACGACGGGCGCGACCAGCCTGTCGGAAAACCACAGGCCGGTCCAGATCGCGGCGAGCAGGAACACAAAGCCCACCACGCCATACATGATGGCGAACGTCAGCTGCACGCCCAGGCGTTGTTCCATCAACTTGTCGTATTCGATCTTGGCCTCGCGGGTCTTCTGCAACTGCTCGATGACGGAGGGATTGATCACCCGGTACACATAGAGATAACTGCTGTCGAAATTCTGTAATTTGATCAGAGCGCGGACGACATTGCCGCCGAGGCCGGGCGGGATGACCACGAGTTCGCCCTTGTCGGCCTTGGCCATGGCGGCGGCGTCGGGGGCGCGGAACTCAACCTTGTCGTTGGCGGTGACTTTCGCGTCGATGCGCTTGACGGTAGGATCGAAAACAAAGACGCCGGCAAGCCCGCGCAAGGCCGCGTGGCGGGCCGTGCGGCGCACGAACGCCGTGCGGTCGGTGTCGTAAAGCGCTTTCTGCAAGGACAGGTCGGCGGAAATGGCGGCTACGTCGCCGCGCGTCGCATCGGCATGGGCGCGCAAATAGGCTTCGGCCACATTGACCGCCGAGTCGACAATGGCGCGGGTGCGCTGGGAGAACCAGGCATCGAGCCCCCGATCAAGGGTTACGGTGGCGAATGCCGCCACCAGGATTGCCGGCAGAACGGCAATCAGGCTGAAAAGCAGCACGAGCCTCAGATGGAGGCCGGCGCCAGCGGTGCCCCGGGCCTTCTCGATGAACAGGAAGGCGACCTGCCCCAGGACCATCGCCGCCATCACCAGCAAGAGCGCGCCATTGACGAACAGCAGAAGCGTGGTGCTTTGGGGAGTGGGCTTGATGGGCGTCATGCCGGTCAAGATCATGAAAGTGGCAAGCCCGGTGAGCACACCGAGAATGACGAGACCCAGCCCCGCCCAGCCCGTCAGACGGCGCAGACTTAGGGAGAGCTTATTATCGCGATCTGCCATCGAACTCCCGGCGAAAACAACAGTGGCAAGAAATCAACACTAAACGTGGCAAATTTGCGACACTGACGCTACGACCGTCATAAGCCTTTGATAATTCTTATATTCCTTTCCCGGAGTTTGACCCGCAGGGTGTTGCGGTTGATGCCCAGAAGATGCGCCGCACGCACCTGGTTGCCGGAAACCGCGGCCAAAGCGGCGCTTAGCAGGGGCGGCTCGATCTGGCCGAGAATGCGTTCGTAGAGACCCGCGGGCGGCAGCGCCTGGCCGAACCCCGCGAAATAGCGGGCCAGGTAATTCTCGGCAAAATCCGTGAGGCCAGTAGAGTCCCCATCATCACTCTGGGATGTGGGCGAAGCAGCCGAGAGCTCGCGGTCGACGGTCCCGGCGGAAATTGTGTCCTCGACCTCCATCGCCACCAGGCGGCGCAGGAGGTTTTCCAGCTCGCGCACGTTGCCGGGCCAGCGATAACGCTGCAGGCGCTCAATCGCCTCGCCACTCAGTTCTTTACTGGGCAAGCCCTCCTTTATGGTGCGCTCGAGAAAATGCCGGACAAGATCCGGGATATCTCCGGCGCGTTCGCGCAAGGGTGGAAGGCGCAGGGGCACGACGTTGAGGCGGAAAAAGAGGTCTTCGCGGAAAAGGCCCTGGGCAATGAGCTGGCACAAATCACGGTGGGTGGCCGCGATGATCCGGACATTGGTCTTGATCGGAGCGCGGCCGCCGACTGCCGTATATTCGCCCTGCTGCAGAACACGCAGCAGGCGGGTCTGCGCCTCAAGCGGCATGTCGCCGATTTCATCGAGGAAAAGGCTGCCACCCTCGGCCTGCTCGAAACGGCCGGTGAGCCGCGACGTGGCGCCGGTGAAGGCGCCCTTCTCATGGCCGAACAATTCCGACTCGATCAATTCGCGGGGGATCGCCGCCATGTTGACGGCGATGAACGGTCCCTTGCGGCGGCGGCCATAATCATGGAGCGCACGCGCCACCAGTTCCTTGCCGGTGCCCGATTCGCCCATGATCATCACCGTCAAATCGGTTTGGGTCAGCCTGGCGATGATGCGGTAAATTTCCTGCATGGCGGGCGAGCGCCCAATGATCGGCAGGTTTTCGGCCGGAGGGCCGCTTTTCGTAGGCGCCGGTTTTACCGCCTGTTCGAGCGCCCGGCCCACGGTTTGAACCAGTTGATTGAGATCGAAGGGTTTCGGCAAGTAATCATAGGCGCCCCGTTCGGCGGCAGCGATTGCCGTCATGATGGTATTTTTGGCGCTCATCACGATGACCGGCAGATTGGGCCGGAGTTTTTTGATGCGTGGAATCACATCAAAGGCATTTTCGTCGGGCAGCACAACATCGGTCACAACCACATCGCCCTGGCCTTCCGAAACCCAGCGCCAAAGCGCGTTGGCCGTAGCGGTCGAACGCACGTTATATCCAGCCCGGCTCAGCGCCTGGGTCAGCACCGTGCGGATGGCGCTATCGTCATCGGCGAGTAAAATGGTCTTGGCCGTCATGGGGTAATATCTCCCTCGCTTGCTGCGCCCGGCCGCAGCATCGGCAGGAGCACCCTGAATGCCGTTCCGCGCGGGCGCGCCAGACATTCGACGGTGCCGCCATGATCGCTTATGATTTTGGCTACAAGCGCCAGACCAAGGCCCCGCCCGCCGGGCTTTGTCGTGACGAATGGATTGAAAATGTCCGGCCGCAATTCGTCGGGGACGCCCGGTCCCGTATCCTGGACGCAAACTTCGAGCGGCAGCGTAGTGCGTTCGCTTGAATCCGGTGAAGTGAGACGGATACCGGGCCGGAAGGCGGTGGTGAGATTGATCTCGCCAGTGGCACCACCCATTTGAATCGCTTCGGCGGCATTTTTGGCGAGATTCAAAAAAACCTGCACAAGCTGGTTTTTGTTGCCGAGAACCGGCGGCAACGAAGGATCATAGTTCTCGCTCCATGTAATGGTGGGAGGGATGCCCGCCATCGTGAGGTGTTTTACCCGTTGCAACACCGCGTGGATGTTGACGGGACCGCGTTCAAGCGGCCGCTCATCGGAAAACACTTCCATTTGGTCCACGAGATCGCGGATGCGGTCGGTTTCCTCGCAGATCAGGCGGGCAAGCGCCCGGTCTTCCTCTCCGAGACCGGGCTCAAGAAGTTGCGCGGCGCCTCGGATGCCGGCCAGCGGATTTTTAATCTCGTGGGCCAGCATGGCCGCCATGCCGGATACCGAGCGCGCGGCGCCACGCGAATTAAGTTGCCGCTCGATTTTGTGCGCCATGAAGCGCTCGAACAGCATGATGATGACGAAGCGCGGGTCCTCGGCCACCAGTGCTGCCTGCACATCGGCAATGCGTTCACCGCCGAGGCGCGGACTGCCGACACCCACGGCATACTCGTTCACCACGCCCGCCGTGCTGCGGGCCTGGGCCACCGCATTGAAGACGGGGCTGGAAAACGGCGCGAGCTCGCCCAACTTGTGGCGCATCAATATGGCGTTGCTGGCCTTGAAAAAATTCTCGGCGGCGCCGTTGGCGAGGCAGATGCGCTCCTGCTCGTCGATGACGATCAGGGGATTGGGCAAGGCATCGACGATGGCCCGGGCCAAGGGT
>JBKKDI010000106.1:0-7670 GCA_046708645.1 Aestuariivirga sp. | reverse complement strand
GTTCATCGCGGGTGACTGGCACGGCTTCCCTGTCCGTCTCGAGTGTGCGCCGCATCTCTTGCTCTGAAGCATGGCTAACTGACGCTGCATGGGCTTGTTCCTCCGATTCTGTGTCACCCCCCGCTCCCGTGTTGACTGTGCCGACAATGGCCTGCCCCCCTTGATGGACGTGGACATGCTCCACAGTAACCTTCTGCTGTCCCTTGCCCCTGTGTTTGTCGAGAGCTTCTGGCCCCGCTGATTAGATCGGCAAATCGTCCGGTATTCCCTCCAAGGAGGGGGGCTCTTGCTCGGCCTCATTCTTCGGTTCAACCATGATGAGACCCACCACGATTAGCGCCAATGCTGCCCAGGTCCAGTGAGGTATCCGTTCGCCAAGTAGCATCATGCTCCAGGCTATGCCGGCAGCCGTAACCGCGTAGGCATTCTGGCTGGCGAAGACCGCCCCCGTCGAGGAAATGAGGACGACGAACAAGATCATTGCCAGCGCCGCGGCAATTCCAATCAGCACCACGATGATTCCCAATTGGCCGGCGAGAAGGCTCATCGGAATAAAGTTATCGAAGAGAAAAGCGAGTGGAAGGAAAATTATCACAGCGAGTGTGCACGCAATGCCAAGGGCGGCCACATTGTCGATATGTACCGGCCTCCTTTGGGCGATGTAAATGTCTTCGATGGCATAGGTGACCGGGATGAGCAGAGCGATGCAGATCCAGATCCATTGGCCTCCCATTTCCCCGGCTTCGCCAATGACGACGATGATGCCAACACCGGCGAGACCGAGTGTTAACCCTATGAAACGTTTCAGCTTTGGCGTCTCAACGCGCATGATGGCGGCAAACAGGAAGACGGCAAATCCCTCAAGGACAATCAAAATCGATACAATGAACGCCGGCAGTTTGCTCGCCATCCAGAATACCAATAGCTGATTTACCACATAGGCAATGATGGTCCACACACTGATGTACAGCCAGTCGCTTTTGCGGAGACTGCTCAAATTCGGAAATGTGTTTCTGCTCATAGAGTAACCGATGCAGATAAGAGCTCCCAAGAAGTTCACGAGCAAGGCAAGGCCGATCGGATTATTTGAAATATTCGAGGCCATTTTCGACAGGGGCACGACAAGCCCCCAGAGCGCGCCGCAGGCAAGCAGAAGGAGACCACCCTGGAATGTGCGAATATTCCGACGCAGGCTCCGTTCGCGCTCATAGACATTCTGCGCCATCGCGGAGAAGACTTTGGCGAGCCTTCCCAACCCATCGGTCCGGCCGGAGATCTCTTGAAGCCCGAGCTTTTCCGGATTGAATTTGCCGGATTCCAGAGCCGCCGCCGCCCGGGTTAGCTTCGCGACGCGGCGCAAATATTCCCGCTCGATGTCCCTCAACCGCTTCTTCTCGATGCAGGTGGAGACGCGCGCTTGCAGCAGCAACGGCTCAAAATCCTTGGGCAGGAAATCCTCCGCTCCCAGTTCGATTGCCTGCACTACGCTGGTCATTTCTTCATCAAGAGCTGAGATAACGATTACCGGCAGATTCCGGCTGGCGGGAGAAGATTTGAGCGCCCTCAGCACATCGAACCCGTCCATTTCTGGCATAATAATATCCAATAAAACGAGATCGAAAGAGCCACCACCCACTGCTTCGAGTGCCGCTTTTCCACTTGCGACGGCAACGGAGTCATGGCCCAAGGCTTCCGTTGCCTTCTTAAGTTTCATTCGTACGGTTGGAGAATCGTCGACAATCAGAATTCTGCCTTGGGCGCTCATTAGCGCAGACCCGCAACACGAATACTTCGAAGATTTTGCGCGACGACGTCCCAGGCCGCGCGGGCACCGTCGATATCAAATGTTTCAGGAAGAGCGCCTTGCGCTGTACTTTCGATCCTCGCGCAGACCGCCGCAAGTTCCGTGGCGCCGAAATCGCGCGCGCTTGATTTTAGAGAGTGGGCTGCCCGCTTGATGGCCGTCAAGTCGTGGGATTGCATGCCGGCCATTAGGTTCTGCAATAGAACCGGCGCCTCTTCGAGAAAAGAGTCAACCAGCTCAAATAAGTTGTCGTCACTGTCCCCAATTATCGAGCGAAGTTTTTCAAGAGCTCCTTTCTCCAATATCAAACCTGCCTCCCTTTGGCGGGTTACCCGCCGGTAGACTTAAATCTTCTTCCCCCCGCTAGTTGACGGTTGAGAAGAGTAAGAATGGGCGAGGCTGCGGGAGCCTGTCAAATTCAATTTGGGGGACGTCATCCGAGCTCCTCGTTGCTCAAACGTCGATGGCTTCGAATGCCATCGAAGACGACGCACTTATCCTTGCGCGCACCATGGAGCGGGGGGCAAGTGCGGTCAGCCTTGTCAGCTGGAGGCTCTGAAGAAGTATCGTTCAACCGGGGAACAAAAAGGTCACGGTGCAGCATGTCAACGTCAGTGAGGGGGGTCGAGCTATCGTCGGCAACGGACGCATGGGGTCGATAATGTTCCGTACCTTGGCGGCATTGGTGGCCAATTCATTCACGAGCAGAGTTAGTGCCATCGGTAGACCAGCTTGCCGTGTAGGGTGTCGACGAACAAATTAGTCGCCAATTGATACGCGTGATGCACTGGGATCAGACCGATTGTCATTAACCGGGACATCTAGAATTTCCGGGTCAGGTCGAGTCCGAACCATTTATTGGAGAGGGATGAGAGTGTACCATCGTCTTGCATCGCCGAGATCGTATCTTTCAGCAGCTTCTCGAATTCCGCATCACCCGGTTCGATGGCCACTGAGGCCGGGCCGTAGTAGACCGGTTGGCCAGCGATCTTGATGGGCTTTCCCTGCTTAATCAGAAACAGAAAATACATCATGTCGTCGACCATGGCGTCGATCGCGGCGCCATCGCCCTTAGCCAGTTCGTTAACGGCCGCTTCGGACGTTTCAAACGTCACGACAACCGGGGCATTGATCTTATAGTCCGGCGGCATTTCGTCTGCCAGGCCCATCGGCTCACGCCGGATGTACTTTTCGAAGATCGAACCCTTAAGCGCGCCAATGCGCTTGCCGGCTGCGTCCGATGGCGAAAGAATCGTATCACTGTCCTTGTGAACAGCGAGCACTGTTGGAGAATAATAATAGATCGCTGGAAAAGATAAGTTCTTTATACGATCCGCGGTCGGTGACATGCTGCCGACAGAAAGGTCCCACTCACCTTTCCAGGCACCCGCTGTGATCACATCCCAGTTGGGCGCCACGAATTCGAGCTTCACACCAATGCGTGTGCTGATCCCCTCCGCAACGGATACGTCGAAGCCCTGCCACTTTCCCTTATCGTCCCGCCACGAGTACGGAGGCCAGGCCGAATCCGTCGCAACCTTGATCAGGCTCTTCGACCTAATTCGGTCCAATACTTCGCCGGCATATGCTGCCTGCGTCAGGCCAAGAGCAAGGATGATGGCGCTTGCTCCCTTTAACACATCAGAAACGCGCACGTAACAAAGACCTCCATCAAAGGTTGATCAACGGTCGGCCTGAAACTTTCCGAGTTGTGTTCATTATGGCACTAAGAGTAACACGTCTGCAAGTTGGCAATGAACTGAAGACGTGTTGATTGACAAGGCCTACCATGCCTACGACAGGTGACGAGGAAATGCCCGCGCTACTCGAAGGTGATAGCGCCGTCCATATTGGAGGGGGACGCAGCATCGGTGTTTCGGGGCGCATTCTGCTGTGCCTCATCGCCATGTCAGCTGTCGTCATTGCCATCAGCACGATCGCACTTACCTCGTTCAACGATCTCAAGAACAGCTTCGACCGCGTTGTCTCGAATGAGTTAGTGTCGATCCTGCTTGCCGACGAATTGAAGCAGCGCGCCGAGGCGCTCGCAGGCATGGCCCCGTCGCTCTATGCACAGGGGCTGAACCAGGACGCTCTCCTCAAGTATGCGATGACGAGTTACTCCGAACAAGAGCGCTTGCAACGGTTGCTCGATCGGCTTTCCACTCTTTCGAAAATGGAAACCGACAAGATCGAAGCCGCCAAGACCGAATTTTTTCTCAATTTGGATCAACTTGCGACCAAGCTGTTCGACAGCACAACGGTACGCCAGAGGCTGGATGTCGAGATCGGCAAGTTGGCCATGCTGCAGCAATCGCAGCCGCCCGAGTTTGCGAACGGCGCTGCGTCTGCCTTGATTTCCGGCCAGGTGCTGCAATTTTTGATCGAGGAAGACCCTGCAAAGCTCGAAGAAGAAGTCGCACGGTTGGAGCGTACGGTAGCCGCTATGGCGCCGAGTACGGCGGGCCTTGTGGACATGCGAACCCTTCTCAATGCTGAGCAAGGCATCATCGCATTGAAGCGCAGACTCCTCCTAATGCTAGGCGAGGTAAGGCGCCTCCTGGCGCAAAACGCGAATCTGTCGTCGGGCCTCATTGCCGCCGCCGAAAGGGTGTCCGAAAAGATTAAGCAGTCAGTCAACGACGAAAATTCCACCCGTCAAGCGAGACTCGAAAACCGTTCCACATTGCTCAAGATCATTGCGGCGCTGTCGATCGCCGCGGCGATCGCCACGGCACTCTACATGCAGTTCTCAGTTCGGCGGCGCATCTCGGTGTTGCGTCTCGCCATGGCCGGCGATGCCACTGATGATCGTCTCCTGTCGCTCACCAAGGGCCGGGACGAGATCGCGCTTCTCGCATCGAATTTCCGCTACTTCGTCCGTACCATCAAGGCGGCAGAGGCCGACCTCCAGAAAGCGCGCGAAACCGCGGAGGCAGCTAACGAGGCAAAGAGCACCTTCCTTGCGACCATGAGTCACGAAATCCGCACGCCGATGAACGGCGTTATCGGCATGGCGCGCCTGATGATGGATACAAAGCTCGACGATGAGCAGAAGGACTTCTGCAACACCATCATCCAAAGTGCCGACTCATTGCTCGGTATCATCAATGACATCCTCGATTTCTCCAAGGTGGAAGCCGGCAAGGTGGAAATTGACGTGCACCCGTTCGACCTTCGGGAATGCGTCGAAGGAGCAATCGATCTCGTGTCCTCCCGCGCCGCCGAAAAGGGCATCAATCTCGCCTTCTTGATCGAGCCACCGGTGCCGCGCAGGGTCGAAGGCGATTCCCTGAGGTTGAGGCAAGTGCTTCTAAACCTTCTCAACAACGCAACCAAGTTCACTGAGAAGGGTGACGTGTTCCTGAAGGTCTCCGTGCTTCAAGCAGCACAGCATGCTCCGGAAGGGCGCGCGGTTTTGCATTTCGAGGTAACGGATTCCGGCCCGGGCATCCCCGCAGACAAGATGGGCATGCTCTTCCAGTCCTTTAGCCAGCTGGACGCATCGACGACACGCCGCCATGGCGGAACAGGCCTTGGCCTCGCCATTTCAAAACGGCTGGTGGAACTTATGGATGGCCGGATTTGGGCAGAGAGTATGCCTGGTCAGGGAGCAACCTTCCTCTTCACTATTAAAGTGGGTGTCAACACGCTTGCACTGCCAGCCGATGCCACCAAGTTTGGAGACCCTCTGTCGTTGAAGGGCCGGCGCATCCTTGTGATTGATGACAACGAGGTGAACCGAAAGGTACTACAGGCACAGATCTCGTCGTGGCAAATGACGCCGGTGATGGCATTAAGTCCGGCCGAGGGATTGCGTTTGCTGAATGAGGGCGGCCAATACGATCTCGCCATACTGGACCTAAGCATGCCGGAAATAGACGGAATCGATCTGGCGAGGACCTTGCGGAGCGACGAGCGACACCGATTACTTCCGCTCGTTCTCTTCACCTCCGTCGTACCGCTGTCGCAGACTCAGCGCGACGGCGTTAGGGCACTGGGCTTTGCCGAAGTCATTTCAAAGCCCATAAAGTCTTCTGCATTGCAGGCCGCCGTGCTGCGTGTCATCGGTGGCGAGCGGCAGGCAACAACCGCGCCGCAACACGCGACATCGACGATCGACTTGGATTTTGCTCTGCATTTTCCACTTCGCATCCTGCTAGTTGACGACAATCAGACGAACCGGAAACTTGGCGACAAAGTTCTCCGAAGGCTTGGCTACGAGATTAAACTCGCTGCCAACGGCGCCGAGGCTGTCGAAGCTGCGAGGGCCACCAGATATGATCTGGTGTTGATGGACGTGGAGATGCCGGTAATGGATGGTGTCGAGGCGTGTTGTTTTATCAAGTCCGAGTTCGGCTTGAGGGGGCCCAGTATCGTGGCACTCACCGCCAATGCCATTGCAGGTGACCGTGAGAAATATCTGGCTTCCGGATTCGATGGGTATCTTTCAAAACCCCTGAATCTCGAGGAACTTAAGCAGCAATTGATTCGAACGAGCCCCGGGGATTCCGCCTGAGGAAGGGCCCAGGTTGCCTTGGTCGCTGAGTAATAGGGGGAGAATGTCATGGGCCTTAACGAAGCTGCGCTGGACAGACTGAGATCCATTGTCGGGGGAGAGGAAGATTTCGCAGAACTCCTCGCCTCTTTTCTTGAGGAGGCTCCCCGACTCGTGAGTGAGATCGTATCGTCATATTCGGCGGGAAACCTGATCGACACCCAGCGATCAGCTCATTCGTTGAAGTCGAATGCCAAGGACTTTGGTGCCGAAGAACTCGCAACCATCTGCGCGGGGATTGAAAAATGTATTATGCAAGGTCGCAGCCCAAGCCCCGAAGATATAGCTGCCATTCCCCCCCTACTCGAATCGGCAATGTCTCAGCTCATACCAAATCTCTGAGCGTGCGACTCTTGTGTGGGTTTCCAAATCAGGCGCGGTCTGATTGTGGTGCGCTCGCCGCTCGTGGATCATGCATCCTACATCTTCCGTTTTTTATCGCCGGGGATTGGCACGGCCTTCCCGTCCGTCTCGAATGCGCTCCGCATCTCTTGCTCCGGAGCATCGCTAACTGACGTTGCATGGGCTTGTCCCTCCGATTTCTTGCCACCCCCCGCCCCGGTGTGGACTGTGCCGACAATGGCCTGTCCGCCCGCATTGACGGTCACATGCTCGACTCGTACGGTTTGCTGGCCTTTGCCCCGGTGTTTGTCCAGCGCCTCCATGTGAAGCGCATAGGTGCGGCTGAGCTTGTGAGCGAAATTGAGATTGGTCCGACGGCTTTGGATCGACTGTTCCGGCAGCATGGCGCGCCGATAGCATTCCATCGCGGAATTGTGGCAGGCGACCATCTGGGCTGAAAGCATGCCTTCGGCCTCATCGCGGGGTGCAAGACCCGCCATCGCTTCGAGGCTTGCCTCCATTGCCTTGATCCGGTCTTCGCTGGTGGAGCCTTTAAGCCAAAGTGAGTTCACTACTGAGTTCAGAAGGAAGTTGCTGAACTTCACATGCCTGGAGCCGGTCAACTCCACATCAGGTCCGGGAACCGTCAGCCGCGCGGGTGCGTCGTTCTGTTCACTGTTGCTCAATTGATCTTCCTTTTCTCATGGCCCGTGCGGCGCACGGGTCCGATTGAATTGCTTGCCCGGTCGCGCGCGTGCGGCTTGCGTCGTGTGCGCCGCCGCCGCGCGCTCCCTGTGTCCCACCCCCTATGGTAGATTCTAGAAGTGTCCCTGTAGTCGTACCGAGGTTTTGTCCGCCAGCGTCCACTCGGTCCGATGAGAGGGACCGAAAAGGATAAATCCGTGTCGTTTTCAGATCATCGGTCCCTGTAGGCTGACCGTGCTGTCCTTGTGGTCGTACCGTGTT
>JBKKDI010000105.1:0-3282 GCA_046708645.1 Aestuariivirga sp. | reverse complement strand
TAACGCTGGATGTCGGCAACGCCAGCCAAGCGGCGGCTGCGGTCGAGCAGATCGTGCGTGAACGCGGCCGCATCGACATCGTCGTCAACAACGCGGGGATCCTGAAGACCGGCCCGGTAGTCGACGCGTCGATCGAGGACTGGGATGAGGTTTGCCGCGTGAACCTGTCGGGCGTCTATTACTGCTGCAAGGCAGTGCTTGCATCGATGGTCGCGCAGCGCTACGGCAAGATCGTCAACATTGCGTCGGTTTCGGCGATGAAGGGCGGTGGCTCATTCGGCAACGTACTTTATGGCACCACCAAAGCCGGCGTTGTCGCGCTGACCAAGGGTCTTGCGCGTGAACTGGCGCCGTTCGGCATCAACGTCAACGCAGTCGCGCCAGGTGTTGTGGAGACCCACATGACGGGATCTCTATTGACACCCGAGCGCCGCAAGGCCGTGCTCGCCGGAATTCCGCTGGGCCGCTTCGCTTCCACCGACGATGTCGCGCACGTCGTTGCACTGCTCGCGTCGGACGTGCTCGACTATGTAACTGGCGAGACAATCGTGGTGGACGGCGGTTATCTGACGCGTTGAGCGCGACACATGCGAGCATAGAAAGTGAAGCAAGTTGACAGCTAAACAGTAACCAATGGAGAGGAGTCCAGAATGTTGAAGCATCTATTTAATTCCGTTGTGATGGGCGGGTTATTGGCATTAGCAGCGGGGCTGGCGGCAACACCGGCTGCCGCCCAAGGCAAGATATCTGTTCCGCTTCTGCTCTGTCCGGCGGGCTGCGGCCCGACCGAGAGCGACACGATCCTGATGGTGCAGATGATCAAGGAAGGGTCTCCGGTCACTCTGCTGCCGCAGGAGACTCCCGGCTACATGTACAACATCCGGGAGATGGCGCAAGAGAGAAACTGGAAGCGCTCTGTCTTCAGCACGGAAGATGTGCTGATCCAGTTGGCGATGAAGTGGGGCGGCACCCCAGAAATGAAGGAGTTTCTCCCCGAGGCCGTGCCGATCCGGTTCAAGCTGCTCTACGGCGAGACCTGGTGGGCGCAAGGCAAGTTCTTCGTGACGTTCGATCCAAATATCAAAAAGATCTCCGACCTCAAGGGCAAGCGTATTTCGCTGGGTCTGCGCAGCCAGAGCGACTGGGGCGTGTTCTCGCGCATCATCCTGGCCGAGTACGGGATCACTCCCGAGAACAGCGACATCCGCCACCTCACGCCCGGCGCGCTCACCCAGCAGCTGATCGACGGCACTACCGACGGCGCTGTGACTGTGTTCGGCATGGAGCCCAACCAGAAGGAGTGGATGATCGGCGGTCCAATGCGTCAGCTCGAAGCGTCCGGCAAACCGCTGCGCTATCTCGGGGTGGAAAAGGAGATGATTGATCGCATCAACAAGAAGTACGGCACGACCTTCATCCACACAGTGGTTCCAGCCGGGACGCTGCCCAAACAGCCCGAGCCCCTGCCAGTCGGTCTGGTGCGTGGTTACAAGGCGGCGCATCAGGATTTCCCCGACGAAGCGGCTTACCAGATCGTCATGAGCGTGGCCAAAATGGCGCCGAAGTTGCGCGACCTGCACCCACTCTGGAAGATCTGGTCCCCCGAGCTGATGCTGGCGGGCCTGTCGGATGAGAACGTCCATCCGGGCGCCAAGAAGGCTTTCGTCGAACTGGGCTGGTGGGACAAGGCCAAGAATTACCCTGCCATGACTTACCCAAAATAACTTTCTCTCGAGATCAGCGGCCCGCCGACAACCGGGCCGCGTCAGATCGGCGTCTCTGGTGATCGACGCAGGATCGTCGGTTTTCGGCCCGTAAATGGATCAAGTCACGCTGCAACGCTGGAAAAAAGCGGATCACATCTTCGACAACCTCACGCTGTTCGTGGGGGCGTTGATGATTCTCTATCTCGTCATGGCGGTGTTTGGGCTGGTGTCGAGCTCGGCAAGACACTATTCCACGTTTGTCTTGTTCGTGATGATCATTTGCTGTTTCGCGTCGTTCAAGGTGTTTATCGGAGAACGTCTCGGCAAAAAATTCGGCGAGGAAGGATACGAGGAGGAAGGTACTGCCGTCCTGATTCTCGGAGAGGAGGGAACACAAAAAGCTTCCGACGTTCCCAACAAAGTACCCATGATCGTATGGATCAGGGGCGCGCTGTCGCTGATCGGATCGGTGCTGGCCATAGCAGGTGCCGCCTTTATTCGATTGAATGCCGATCGCCTCGAGAGGACAGCCCCATTTTTCGACAGCTTCGATATGGCGATGGGCGGCGTTTTTACTGTCGGGGTTTTGATCCTGACGCTGATTCACTGGGGTCCGACGCTGACAACCATCGTAGTGCTGGCGATCGCGTACTTTTTCTATGGCCAATACATTGACCACCCTCTGCTTTCGCATCCGGGGTATGAGCCTGCTTTTGTAATGAATTACATCGGGCTGGGTGTCACGCAAGGGTTTTTCTTGTTTGCGCAGACTGCGTCCGACGACATTTTTTTCCTGGTCATATACGCAATCACGTTGCTTGGATTGGGCATGATGCCCATGATTGTGGAAGCTGGACGATTGGTTGGCGGACGCATAAAGGGAGGGGCTGCGGCCCCTGCAATTATCGGTAGCGGTGCGGTCGCCGCCGTGATGGGAACGGCGGTTTCGAACGTAGTGTTGGTCGGACGTTTCACCATCCCCTTGATGGTCCGGGGTGGCTACAGCCCGGCGATGGCTGGTGCCATCGAGGCAACCGCCTCCACGGCGGGCCAAATCATGCCTCCCGTGCTCGGTTTGGCGGCGTTCCTTATCGCCGGCTTCCTCGGAATCGCATATGTGGAAGTTGTCAAAGCCGCGGTTTTGCCCGGGGTTCTTTATATGACCGGCGTGACAATCGGTGTGGTCGTGTACGCCATGCGTTACAACCTGCCCAAACTGAACGAGCCGGCGAACCTAAAAATTGTCTGGCGGCTTATTCCGACGTTTGTGATTTCCTTCCTGACCGTAATCATTTTGCTGGTGAATTACTACTCGCCGTCCGTGGCGGGCATGGCCGGTGTCGTGGTCGCGTTGGTCCTTTCAGTATTCCAGGGTCCCTATCGTCCGAAGCTGAAGGATATGAAAGCAGCATTGGAAGAGGGGTTGCTGCTGGTTTCCTTGCTGTCGCTTCTATTGATCGCCATCGGGCCGTTAGGCCAGGCATTTCAAACGACGAACCTTTCGGGCAAGCTTGGCGTCTGGCTGATTACCATTTTGCCTGACAGCCAGATTGTCCTTCTGATCGGTGCGGCGGTT
>JBKKDI010000104.1:0-4058 GCA_046708645.1 Aestuariivirga sp. | reverse complement strand
TTTCGTGCGCCTCGCGATCGGCAACCGTCCAGTGCAGCACCCGCGCGGTGTATCTGGTTTTGCCGCTCTCGTCCTCGAACGTCAGGATCACCGTCATGAACGGCTTTTCAGACGGCTCCCAGGCCTTGGTATAGGCATCGGTCAAAACCAGCCGCTCATTCTTGACCACTTCGAGATAGACACCCGGGTTCGGATAGTCCTTGCCCTCGGGGCTCCGCATGACGATCAGGCTGGAACCGCCCGGCCTGACATCGGTTTCCGCGAACGGCGTCGTCCACGGCAGCGGCGCGAACCACTGCTTCATCAGTTGGGGTTCCGTCCACGCCCTGAACACGTTCGCTGGCGGCGCATCGATGATGCGCGTGAGAACCAGTTCGCGATCCAATGTTGAAGCAGCGCTCTTGGCGGATGTCATAGTCAGTCCTCCCTTGGAATGTTTGTCCAATTACTTGCCGAGAATGAGCGCGCGCACCCGCTCATCGCGCAGGAACAATCCGCCCCAGACCATAAGGCCGAGATAGGCGCCGAACAGCAGATGGCTGAACACGGGATTGCCGACACGCAATTGGGTGGCGATCGCTCCGCCGAAATAGCCGGTCAGAAGGATGGCGCCGAGCACGGAGGTTCGAGGGAAAGCATAAAGCGCCGTGCAGGCAAGAGCGAGCACACCGAGGCCGCGCGCCAGGTTTGGACTTGTGGGCCAGCCGAGCTGACCCATGGTCTCCGTCACGATGTCCATGGGCGCCAGCTTGATGCCGCCGTCGAACAGCATGAAGGCAATGACCAGGCCGCTGAGAATGCGCCCGCCCCACAGCGCCGATTTGGAGGCGGGAGCGGATCGCGCCGCCGACGGCGCATCCGCTACGCCATGTTCAGATCGAGTTGAGGATGTCATTGTCGTCACTCCGCTATATTGATTGTAATTTATGTCAGTTCCCGCCGCACGGAGCGGCCGGTTCATTGAACGCCCACATCACTCCAAACGGATCGCGCAGTTGGCCATAGCGGTCGCCCCAGAATTGTGTCTCCAGCGGCATCGTCACTTGGCAGCCCGCCGCAATGGCGCGCGACCACCAAGGGTCGGCGTCGGAGACGACCAGCGTCATGGTGAAGCCGTACGGGTGTCCAATGTCTGCCTCCGGGCAGCAGTCCGACAGCATGAGCGAACCGCCATTGATTTCGAGGTGGCAGTGCAGAAGGTTCTTCCCGTCATCCGCCGGCAGGCGGGCATGCTCCTTCGCGGCGAACGCCTTCTGGTAGAACGCCGATGCCTCGCTGGCGCCTGCGACATTCAGATAAGGAATGACGCCGCGCATCAAATCGGATTGGCTGATCTCTTGGGTCATTGGGCAGTCTCCTTTTGCTTGGGTTGAATGAACAGCATTTCCAGATACCGCCGCAGATGATCGATGCAATCCGCGGCGATGCCGGGTCCGTGCTTGGCCTTGGCCAGAATGAAAGCGCCCTGGAGCACGGCCTGCGTGTAAAGCGCCAAGCTCTTGGCACTCCACTCCACGGCGATGCCTTTCCCGCGCATCGCTTCGGCAATGTCCGCTTCAATCAGGCCCGCGTGTTCGCTGATGTACCGCTCGCAAGCTTCGCGGATGGGCGGATGGGTGTCATAGGCTTCCTGCACCATGGTGCCGAGCAGGCAGGTGAACTGCGGCAGTTCGCCCTGCAGGATCGCCTTGCGGAAATCCACGTAACCCAGAAGGCGATCCAGCGGATCGGCCAATGCGCGATAGGGTGCCGCTGCAAACAAGCTCTCCGCCATCGCTGCAAAATGCGTGGCCGCGGCGACGGCAAGCTCTTCCTTGCTTTTGAAGTGATGGAAGAAGGCGCCCTTGGTCACGCCCGCAGCCCGGCAAATGTCGTCCACCGTCGTGGCCGAATATCCCTGGGCCCGAATGACGGAGAGTGCCCCATCCAGAAGTTTCGTTCTCGCACCGCCCTGTGGCCGAACCATTGTCATCACCAACTTTCTAAAAGAAACATACCAACTAGTCGGTATATTGTCAACGGATATTATTGAGAAGCGATGTCAGGTGGTTACACCAGACGGTAATTTCGCCACCCACGGGCAAGGCGGCAATCTTCCAGAATTTCACCCTCCTCCCGTCCGCAGGATGGGAGAGGGTGCCCGATAGGGCGGGTGAGGGCGCTTTCGTGCAGCCAATTGCGCGCACTGTACTGCGATTGCTAGCTCCGGCTTGCGAGATAGTCGCCCAACGGCCGTGAGTTTTTCCGCGAATTGCAGTCAAGACAGGCGGTTACAAGATTGTCGATGGAATTGTCTCCACCTTCGGCGACCGGATGCACATGATCAAGAGTTGAAGTGAATCTGGTAAGCTGCTTTCCGCAGTAGCGGCAGTGATATCCGTCACGATCATAACCTTCAAACGGTTTTCCCGGACGTTGTAATAATCCACGTCTTTCACTTCATCGATTGGTCGGGATCCAACGGACACGATGCGCGCTGCTTTAGCCTTGCGGCATATTTCGAGTTCTTCTGGGAGCAGTACCCTATAAAGCGTCCCATCTCTATTCGGTTCCGATTCGCGTCGGATAGCTCCCAGAGCCTGTAGTCCTTCAAGAGCGACTCGAATCGTCTTGTAGCTTGTTTCTGAAACGTCGACTTCTCCGCCACCTGATCGTGTTCCCGCCACTGGCGACTTGATGACACCCGATTGCAATCCGCGCCGTGAAACCCGTGTAAGCTGGCTCCCTGTTTCAACAACGGAGTGCCGTAACATATACATGTAGACAGCCGCTTCGTATGGTTTGAGTTCAGGAAAAAGCAAGTCTACCACGTCTCGAATTATGTCCGGTAACTCAAGTCCCGTAACCAATGCCCGTTCTGCTTGAGTTTCAGTACTGCCAGCTTCCTGTTCGATTTCATCGATCAGTGTACGGATTTTATCGAGCGGTTCTTTCATCGACGGGCTTTCTCCATCTATTCACCGAAAGAATTTCCTGACAATGCACCAGATTGTAATCCGCGCGAAATCATAATGTTCACGCCGCGTCTGCGGGATGCACCCGCTTCTTGATCTCCGCGCCGCGTTCGCGTTCCGCCGTGGCGATGTCGTACTGGCTTTGCAGGTCGAGCCAGAACTGGGCGCTATTGCCGAAATAGCGGGCAAGACGAAGTGCCGTATCCGCCGTGATCGACCGGCGGCCATTCAGAATGTCGGTCACGCGGCCCGACGGCACGCCGAGATCGAGCGCGAGGCGATTGCCGCTGAGGTTCCGCGCTGTCATTTCGCGGCGGAGCAAACGGCCGGGGTGGATTGCAGGTGCCATGGTCTATCCCTTGTGATAGTCGACAATTTCAACGTCATAAGCATCGCCGTCCCGGAACACGAAACAGATGCGCCAGCGCGCGTTGACCGTCATCGCCCATTGGTTCTTCCGGTCGCCCTTCAGCTTGTGCAGGCCGACGCTCTTCAGCGGGCTCAGGTCAGTCAGGCTCTTTGCAACATTAAGCGATGCTAGCAACTCGACCGCAAAGTCGAAATCCAGCCCGCGAAACTGATTGGAACGCTCTTCGTCCCACACTTTCCGCGTAGCCGCATTTCGCCAAGTGCGGATCATGGCAAAAACGTAGTACGTTTGCCGGAGAAACGCAAGACTTGCCAAAGCGAAAGATATTACCGGCTGCCATATTTTTGCCTATTTCTAGGAATATAGGCGTAGTCAGGTTGTTCCAACAGGAGGGGACGATGTCGACAGCGTCTCGAGATTGCGGAACACCAAGCGGCGCCTGCGCCAGGTGGATCAACGCACCACCTGTCCCGGGAGCTTCCGGCAAGACCCGCGGACACTATGATCTGCGCGCTTCACGGCAGTTACCCCAAGGGTTAAGGGCTCTGCGCCAGCAGGAAGAAACGCCTCCTCAGGGAGGGTTTTTGAAGCCCCCAAGGCCGAAGTGCGAACCGGAAGCCGAAATCGCCGCGCCGGCCAGCTGGGCTACCATGCCCTTTGAATATTCAGGACTGCGTGGAGCCCGGCTCCGGCACTCCCCTCCATTTTTTCGTCCGCCCCCACATCCGCCACCC
>JBKKDI010000103.1:0-2740 GCA_046708645.1 Aestuariivirga sp. | reverse complement strand
CGGCATACTTGTCAGGTTCGGCCTTGCTGTAATCGACGGCTTTGTAAATGCACTTGAGAAAACTCGCGTATTTCTTAGGATTGGCAGCAAGATCCTCTTTCCGCGCGGAGATCACGTCAATGATAATGCCGCGATAGTCTTTGGAAGAAACAAATACTCGCGCGCCGGGACGGCTGGAGGCTTTAACAGCTTGTGACAGAAACGGTTCGTAAGTGGCGATGGCCGCAATCGACGTGTCGGAAAAAATGGCCGCCGTGTCCGCTGTAGCGATATCTTTGATCTGCAAATCAGCAAGAGTGAGCCCCGCTTTCTTAAGTTCCATTTGCAAAAGAAGTCTGGCGGGTATGTTGGGCTCGGCGGCTATCGTCTTGCCCTTCAGATCGGTCACAGACTTTACGGCGTCATCGGTTATGACCCCGTCACCGCCAACGGATTCATCGATGGTGCCGATGATCACCCCCGGAGTGGATTCATCGCGCGGTCTGCCCTGATGCTCTCCCACTGTACGCATGTCTACTTCGATGTCGCCCCGGGCGTAAGCAGCTAGGACGTTCGAACGGTCGTCCTCGAACTTATAGTCAACCTCGAGACCCTCCTCTTTGAAACATCCAAGGTCGTTCGCCACGTGGACGGGAGCGAATCCAAGCCATGTCGGAGCTAACATGCGAATTGTCTCGGCGGAATTGGCTGTGCCGGACGCTGCCGTCACTAAAGCCAGTATGGCTACCCCTGCGAATTGGCGTTTCATTGTTTTCCTCCCATGACATTTTCCGTACTGCGTGGACATTAACACAGCGTCAAAAACTATTACATTTTTTGGAAGAACCTACTAGGCAGTAGCTAAGATGCTCTTAGGGTCGTTTTTCTGTGCCGAGCAACAACTATTGCTGCATCGGCTGTCGCGGGTTGCTAGCGAGTCGGTCCACAAAATTCTCATTTGTGGCATAAGCCAAACACCCCTAGACTGCGCAGCGGGCAACTGGGAAATCCCGGGTCTCTGCCTCCCGCGACGGCTGCGAGATCAGGAGAGTTATGGCCACAATTCTTCATCTCGACGCAAGTGTAAGGGGCGACCGTTCCCTCAGCCGCAAGCTTTCGCAACACTTCATTCGTGATTGGTCGGAACGCCGACCTAATGACAAGGTCATCTACCGCGACCTCGGGCGGCAACCCCCCGGCTTTGTCACCGAAACTTGGATCGGGGCGGTGTTCGCCGAACCGGGGAAACGCACGCAGGCACAGAAAGCAGAAATTAGACCCTCAGATGTGATGATCGATGAGATCGATCAAGCCGACATGATCGTTCTCGGGACCCCCATGTACAATTATGGAATGCCAGCGCCGCTTAAAGCTTGGTTCGATCAGGTGATACGTATTGACAAGACATTCACCTTCGATCTCGCGCGTGGAGACTACCCGCTCGAGCCTATCATGAAGGGAAAGATTTTGGTAACGCTCATCAGCCATGGCGAATTCGGCTTCGCCGACGGAGGCGTCCGCCAAAGTATGAATCACCTTCTCCCGCACATCAAAACCTGCGCGCGCTATCTCGGTGTGAACGAAACTCATCAAATCGCGATCGAGTATCAGGAGTTCGGTGGCGAGCGGCACGAGCAGTCGGTAGTAAGGGCCCATGAAGCAGTCGGCCCCCTGATTGAGCGTTTGGCATATTCGATTAGATGAGCTGGCGGCAGGGGAACATGACGTTTTGTTGCACGGCGGTGCAATGAAGTAACGGTAGTTCTCAGTTGAGTTTCTGGCCTGAGTTTTCGGCTTGACCGAAGCGACGGTTATCTGAATGGCCTCACACCCGCAAAGGAGGGCCGAATGGTTGCAGGTCCCATCCTGGTCACAGGATTCGAACCATATGGCGGCCGCGGAATTAACCCGGCGAATGAGACTATGAAATCACTTGATGGCCGCGTGCTAGAGGGCTGGACCGTTGTTGGGCGCGGTTTGCCGGTTTCACTTCCTAAAATGAAGAGCACACTCGAAGCTCTGCTCGAAGAGCTTCAACCAACCGCCGTCATCGCACTCGGCCTGTGGCCGGGAGAACCCATGATCCGTCTCGAGCGAATTGGGGTCAATGTCGCGGATTTCGAAATTCCGGATAACGATGGTCGTGTTCTTCGCGATACGCCGGTCTTGGAAAGAACAGGGGTTGCGCGTTGGGCCACGCTACCGTTGCGTGCAATAGAAAAGGCTTTGCTCGAGGATGGAATACCGGCCCGCATTTCTTCGACAGCTGGAACCTTTCTTTGCAATGCCTGCCTGTTTACTCTGATGGAAAACCTTTCGGCCCGCGGTTCCGCTATACCTGCTGGCTTCATCCATCTTCCCTATATGCCTGAGCAGGTGGCCGCACTTTTGGACGACATCCGATCGGGAGCTGTAGTGGAAGTCCACCAGCGGGCCGACTTTGCCTCGATGGAACTCTCGCGAAGCGTTCGCGCTATCGAGATTGCAATTTGCACGACGTTGAAGACCATTTCCCGCCCCGAACGACTACGCTTCCCCGCGACCCCCCCTCGAGCGGGTCAAAATAAGATAGGACAGCGCTAAAACAATCGTCGAGATGATGATCAGCCCCATCAACGCGTAGAGAACCGGTGAGAGGCCGACCTGCTTGTACGTCGACCAAATGAATGTGGGAATAGTGTTCCACGGTCCTTGCACAACACTCGTGCGGATCGTCTCGTTAATGGAGATGATCACGGAGAAGCTTGCCGCGCCATAGATT
>JBKKDI010000102.1:0-2857 GCA_046708645.1 Aestuariivirga sp. | reverse complement strand
CTCGTGTTCAGGCAGGAAGGGCGGGGCCACCATTTTCTGCTGGACGCGGGGTAACTTGGCGCTGTCCGTAGCGCTGGCGGGCTGGAGCTTGGCCACGGGAGTTGCCGCTTGGGCGGAGTTCGCAAGTGTAACACCCGCAAACGCGGTAGCTGACATGAGGCCGGTGACTTTGAGGAAGTTTCTGCGATTATCGTTGAGGGTTTGCCAATTCGGAATGCAGGGCATCTGATGGCTCCTTATATGTCCCTATTAAGATGCATAAAAAATACTTGATCCAGTGCAGGTGGGAACGGCAACCCCTCTTATCAATGCCGCCCATTGCCGCAGCCCGGAGTGCAGAACGAGATGATCACTGGAAGCGGCGGTCGATCCGGTCGCGGGCTCGGTTTGGTTTTCACCATGCGCCAAAGGGGCTATTCCTATTTATAGCGCCTTTACAGACAACGCTTTGAAGGCCAACAAAGGGAGGCCCTCCGTGAAGACTGAGCCCAATGAAGCAGTCAAGCAGTTGGCACAACGCATTCTCGATATGGGTTACGAGGACATGCCGCCGCGCGAGCGCCATGTGATTGAGCGTGTGGCAAAAAGGCTCGCGGTGTCGCGCAACATCAATACGGACTACGAAAGCGGCCAGGACGTCGGCGGCAGACTTGCCGATCATGTGCGTCTTTCGGCGGCTCCTGGACATTCCTCATTATCTTCGGAGCGGCGCTGACGTCTTGGATCGTCCTCAATTCGGCCATTCTCGCGAGATCGGGTGAGGCCTTCGACCCCTACCCCTACATCCTGCTCAACCTGTTCCTTTCACTCATCGCCGCAGTGCAAGCGCCGATTATCATGATGTCACAGAACCGCCTCGCGGCGAAGGACCGACTTCAGGCGTCCCACGACTATGAGGTGAACCTGAAGGCCGAGATCGAAATCATGGCCTTGCATGAAAAGCTCGATGAGTTGCGCAGCAAAGATTTGGGTGACCTCATCCGTCACATCAAGCGACGTTGATGGGCATGAAGCTCCTTACCACTGTTCAACGCCGCGCAGAATCGAGTGCACGGTCAGGGACTCGGTAGGTCGGTGATGCGCCGCAACCCGTTATGATTTAGCTAGTTTGAGCACATTCTCGCCTACTACGCTCCGAGCATCCCCATTAATGAAAGAGGCGGCTCGCGAGGTTAGCTTCTCTCAACGTGGTATTTTCGGCCCTTTACTAAAGCTTACCGAGCCAGGTATCCACTTCGGACCTAGCCTTTTCCTTCTCGTACCCATAATGCTTTTGGAGGCGACCCTCAAGCTCGGTACGGCGACCTTTAATGACATCAAGGTCGTCATTAGTTAGCTTGCCCCACTGGGCCTGCGCCTTGCCACCGAGTTCTTTCCACTTTCCTTCGACCTGATCCCAGTTCATTTTTGCTCCTCATTGGGAGGCGGAGCACTTTCACTCCACCGCGATCCGTTAGGGGTTATACGCAGCTACTTTTTGTTGTGCATGCTGTTCATGACTTCGTCCATGTGCATCATGCATTCGTCCGTCTTGCTGTCCTTCATCGCCATCTTGGCCATGCCCATTTCCTTCACAGCCATCTCCTTTTTGGCCTTCATAGCTGGATCGGTCATGGCATCCATTTCGGTCTGCATCTTCACCATCGACGATTCATCGCACTTCATCGTCATGCTCATACTAGCCATGCCCATTTGCATGGAGCAATCATCCATCTTGTTATCCTTCATAGCCGTTTTGGCCATGTCCATGTGCTTCATGGCCATATCCTTGTTAGCCTTCATGGCCGGATCGCTCATGGCATCCATTTCGGCTTGCATCTTCATCATGGATGCATCGTCGCACTTCATCGGATCCATGGCATTTGCCGGGGCGGACAGAATAAGGCCAAGGACCGCGGCGCTGATCAATAATTTCATGCTCATTCTCCTCGAAGAGGAACACAAGCGTCCCTTAATGCAAAACACACAATCCCACTGTAGGTTCCCAGAAAAGGCAATCAATTAATTATTGATCTAGCGGGAGATATTGATCGGGCGGGAGAGATGAGCCGTCAACTTGGCCCCGTGGCTCAGACGATTGTCTGGATTCAATAGTCCACTTGACTGGCTTACAAGCTCTAATCAGTGGGAATTGCTCTTCAGAAAAGCTTGGACGGCCTCCGCGAGGCGTTTCCAGTCTGTTAACTCGTGGTCCCGTTCGGGGCGATCCACCTCCCGATTCTTAAGTACTATATGTTCGAGGATCTGTTGCTGGTAATAGTCATATCCCTCATTGCGCAAGGCACCTGCTACCGACAAGCTGATAGTCGGTGTCCAACCAGTCTGTTCAATGAACTTAGCGATATAGTTCTGGGCCGCGCCGCGTCCTTCGTCAAATGCAGCGGACAAACTTACAGACAGGAACATGGTGGGCCTCGCGTTGAGAGCCGTGCGGCAAGCGACGACAAAGAGCTCGATTGCGTCTTGATGGCCATCCTGGTGCACAGAAGCTGCAACGATTATCGCGTTGAAGTCATCAACATGAAAATCGCGGTGCTGGCGATGCGTATCTATTAACTCGACTACATGACCAAGTTCGCGCACCTGGTTTGCGATCTCTTCGGCAATCTTCATGGTTTGGCCTTCGGTGGTGGCATAGGCAATCAGAACTTTCATCGACAACCTCCATAGAGTCGGGTTTCGAAGATCCCTTGGCACTCGTGCTGAATTCGCAGATGCTTGGCCGACATCCTCTTCCAACTGGCTTGTTTAGGCCCAGGTTTGCGGAAATTGGCATCATTGGCAAGACCGGACCTGGCGGTGTCTATACGCCAAAAGCCGCGATGCCGGCTGAGGGACTGAGCAGACATTTAATACC
>JBKKDI010000101.1:0-3062 GCA_046708645.1 Aestuariivirga sp. | reverse complement strand
GGGGCATACCACACCAACCGATTCTTGGCCAAAGCTCGAAGGACGCCCCTCATATCACGATGCTGGATTAAGTCCGAATAGTAACGGCTACGACAGCCGTTCGCGACCGTTTCTGCCACGACATCGTTTTGAGGCCGGTACACGATGGCGATCGGTTGCTCCAGCGCCAAAAAGCGGCCGGCCAGTTCCGCCGTATGTAAATGTGCTCCGCAAAGCAACACGCCCCGTCCCTGACGCAACGCCTCACGGAGATGCTCCAGCCCCTTAATCGTACATTCACAATGCGTGCGAGGATCCTTCGCCCACCAGGCCAGCCCGATTTCCAACATGCCCATTCCCATAGACTCGAAACAACGTAGCGCCACCCTGTTGCGCTCGGCGACAGCCTGGTGAGGGAAACATAACTCCAAATTCACCCGGACAATATCGCGCCGCCTGGTGAGCAGACCATGTAACAAGCGCCCGCATTGTCGTCCGAGCGCGAGCTGCCAGTGATAGGGAAGCAACGAGAGGAGGCGAAACAATCCGAAGCCGACCCAGGTGGGCCAATAGAACGGATGATAGGGGCTAGGCGGCTGCTGCCGCTGACTTCGTGTATTCGTGCTGGACATGGCCGGATGGGGAGGCCATTGTAGGGAAACGGAACGGCGAGCGCAATCTCAACTTACGTCCGACCGGTTAGGGAAGAACGACAACGCTCCCCCGGAGATACAGGATGAGCCACGCAATGCGATCGATAGTCGTCTCGGCAGAGAACCCTGGATAAGCTCCGTAGCAGGTTATGAGGCCCGTTCAGTCGAAATGGTGATGAATTTTCGCAGCCGCATCTCCGCCACTGGCGAGAGGTCGGCAAACTCTAACCCATAAACCTGATCCTTCTCCCAACGCACGGTGGCTTCCTCCACGGTCATCGGAGAGGCCTGATTGGGAAGGGACAGGCTCACCGATAGCCTGTCCCCACGCTGAATGCCCGCCTCACTCATTACCTTGGCCCCTTTCATCGACACATCGAAGACGACCCCGATCCCGTTAGAGCCGCGCCCGAGCCATTTGGCCAGGCCGAGACGGGCGAGCGAACAGACGAATGGGGCCGAAACCCGCAGGCGTGGATGCTGACGCAAGTCGACGGAGAACTTTACTTGTCCCGTGGTGCCATTCATACGTAACTCCCGTATGTATGTGGCAACTCTATCCCATCCTCGGCCGTTCGCGAAACGATTTAGCGAAACCAACCGACAATAGCCGGAGGGCAAGGACCGAGGGAGCCTGGTGGCGTGAGCCAGCTCCCACGGGCAAGAGGTCGGACAGCCTGCCGTCGCATACGCGTCCAGCAACCATACGCCCGGTCCTACTGACGGTGCTTGCCCCGCTGCTGCATCGCTTCGGCACAGCCTTGGGAGAGATCTTGTGTATGTTGTTTCAAGCACTGGGCAATCCGCCCTTCGCCCGCTTTCACGTCAAAACACAACTTTTTGACGTCCTCACCGCAGGCCTTCCTCAGGGGATGATTCCCTTTTCCTGCACGGGCTTTTCCAGAACCGCTCGGTGAATCCGACGTCACGGAGGGTTGCTCCAGATCGGGTGAAGATACCGGATCGGTTGCCGAGAGGATGGGCTCGTTCATCCCGGAAACTCCGATCAGAAACCCACACAAGAGCATAACAAGAACCGACTGCCGCAGATCCATACTCAGGACACGCATAGATACTCCTTCCAGTGGTGAACGCCAGAATCGACACTCATTAGGTCGATGTGGCAGATGAGTGCAGACTCCATTTCGCGACATAGGGACCTCAACGCATGTGCCCGCACTCGGTTGACGAGCCGTCGGTGCGCAGCACGAGGGCATCAGCCGCGCTTGAACGGTGCGGAATGCCTCCTGACCCGTGAATAGCCTGTCCTGAGAATGCGCTTGCGAAAACCCGCGCGCTTAACTATTCTGGTGAGATGCAAGATCTTTCTGAGAGTTCTGTTCCAGTCGACGTCGTTCATCGCATCCACCATAAATTCTGGACCTACCTCCTGTTCTGGTCGATCGTCGCCGGTTCGATGATCGCCGTCCCGGGGTACGGACTGGTCTATGGGTACTCGTGGCTGGATTGGACGATGTTTGTCGTGCTGTATGTGATCACCGGCCTGGGTATTACGGTGGGTTACCACCGACTATTGACCCATCGCAGCTTCGAATGCCCCGACTGGGTGAAGGCCTGTCTTTTAATTGCCGGAGGCTGGGCTCTGCAGAACTCCGGTGCCAAATGGACGGCTGACCACTTGCGCCACCATGCCCACTGCGATGACCCGGCCGATCCGTATAATGCCAAACGAGGGTTTTGGTACAGCCACTGCGGCTGGCTCCTGGATCCCGTGCCCTGCAACGATGAACGATTCGGCTCACGCGTCATGCAAGACCGCGTGGCGATGTGGCAACACCGTCATTATGTGGCAATCGTCCTCATTGGCCTAGCCATTCCCTTTGTCGTGGGATTTCTGTACAACGGCTGGAGGGGCGGAATGAGTGGATTCATGCTGGCCGGCGTCGGGCGCACCTTTGCTGTCCTGAACTCGACCTTCTGCATCAATTCGGTCTGTCATTTGTGGGGAGAGCAGCCCTACAGCACGGCCAATTCAAGCCGTAACTCCTGGTTTGTCTCTTTGCTGACGTTCGGCGAAGGCTATCACAACTATCACCACTCCTTTCCCAGTGACTATCGCAACGGACCGCTCTGGTACAATTTCGATCCCTCGAAGTGGCTCATCTATACGCTGTCGAAATTGGGACTGGCCACCTCGCTCCGGACCGCCTCTTCCGGCGCCTGAGCCAGACACTCAGTCGCTTCAATGCCAGAGAGGACCCAAGGAATCGCATCGCGCGTTTGTTCAATCCATACCCTTCACAGAGCTGAGGATCATACTCTCCCCGGGACTACCCGTTGTCCGACCCGTCGCCATGACCTAGCTGCGGTTTAGCAAAGGGTTTGATGAATCATGCAGGTTGCAACGATGCCGCTTCCGTCTGGCGGGGGTCATCCCCCTTCCCATCTCCTATCGCTCCTATCGAGAAA
>JBKKDI010000100.1:0-7806 GCA_046708645.1 Aestuariivirga sp. | reverse complement strand
CGCGGTGAAGAGAACAACGAAATGTCCTCGCCCCGCGTGAGCGGGGAGAGGATGGGGTAGGAGAGGGGCCAGCGGATTAAGTCTCTAACTCGGCACGTCAGTATTTACCCCGCATATCGGAAAATGTCCGGGTGCCCCTCTCCTCCCCATCGCTGTCGCGATGGGTCCCTTCCTCTCCCGCTTCGCGGGGCGAGGACATCTTGGCCGTAACCGGACAGCAGTGGTCAAGCCCGGCCATGGAGGAAATGGGCTTAGCGCGAATTCCCCGGCTCCATCGCCGAGCGCGGCAGCTTGATATCGTGCCGTGCGCGGATCACCTGGTCGATCTCCCGTGGCAGATAATCGGGGTAGTAGGTTGTCAGGATTTCCCGCTTGCGGGCGGCGGCGCGTTGCACGAGATCGGGCTTGCCAGCCTCGGCCCATTCCTTGGGGCTCATGCGGTTGGCAATCGATGGGTAGATATACTCCTTCTGCATAAGCGACAGGGTTTGCTCGTTGCCGAGATAATGGCCAGGCCCCGCAGTACAGACATCGGCAATCACATCGAAAGACAAAGTCTCATCATTGACCTCGATGCCGCGCACGTTGCGGTTGATCGAGCCCAGCATGTCGTTGTCGATCAGCAGGCTCTCAAGGCAGAAGCCAAGCAGCGAGGCATGCATGCCCGCCGACTCATACATGAGATTGAGGCCGGTCATTGCCGAGATGCCGGCGGTGACGCCCTTCTCATAACCCGCCTGCATGTCCGGCAGCTTGGAATCGCACATGCCGGCGGCGGAACCGACGGTGAGATTGTAAAAGTGCCCCATCTGGGCGCAGCCCGAGGTAATGAGCGCCTGTTCGCCCGACCCGCCCGACATGGCGCCCGTGCGGAGGTCCGACACGAAGGGCCAGGGCCCCCAGATCGCTACGGCGCCAGGCACGATGCAGTTGATGTAAACCAGGCCCGCCAGACACTCGGCCACCGCCTGTACGACGGTGCCGGCAAGGGCGGCCGGCGATGTGGCCCCAGCCTGCGCCGCCGACAGCAAAAGCACCGGCATGCCGCCGCGCGCCGCCGTTTCCAGGCAGCGGCAGGCATCTTCGGCGAATTTCATGGGCGGCACGACGAAGCAGTTGGACTGCGACACGAAAGGCCGTTCGCGCCACTGGCTCTCACCGCCGGCGACAAAGTGTAGCATTTGCAAGCACTCGTCCACATGCTCGGGCGCGACCATGCTGGTGCCCACATGCTTTTGCGTGCCGGCGAGGCAGGCGTAGAGCGTGTTGATATCAAGATCGTGACCGGTAATCATGTCGCGCGCGGTGATCGGGCGCTGGAAAAAATGGATGTGATCGCAGGTATCGACGATGCGCGCCGCATCATAAAGATCGGCGAGAAGCGACTCCCGGTAGGTCCTGGTTTCAGGTTCCACGATATGAACGGCGGCCCCCGCCGTACCGAAATAGACGCGCTTACCCGAGGGTTCCATGTCATGCTTTGCATCGCGCCCATGCAAAACGAAATTTCTGGCGCAACCCGCCAGCGTATCCTCGACCAAAGAGCGGGGGATGCACAAGCGGCCCTTGGCGTTCATGAAGCAACCGCGCCCGGTCATGGCCTCGATGCAGGTGGGGATGGCCTGAGCCAATCCAATGGTTCCAAGCAGCCGCAACGCCGTCTCATGAATGCGCTGCATGTCGAGATCGCTGAGGGGCTTGTATTGGCCACCTTCCATCCCCGGACGGACGGCAGCCTCAGCCATGGGAATGGGGCGTGAACGCAGCGCCTTGCGGGCTTCGCGTCCGCCGCGGCGGCGGGAAAGATCCTCAACGATGCTCATCCCCACATTATCTCCTAATTCCGGGCAGGCTTGCAAAGTCCTATATTCGTGGGTTGCTAGTGAAAATAAATCACCTAAAAGTCCCAAAAGCATGCCACTATCCCCTTAACTAGCAGAATTCAATGATGATAATAATGGAGGGAAAAATCCATGGTGAAGAATCTTGGCTAGGCGCGAACTCCCGCCGTTGCGGGCGCTGACTGCATTTGAGGCGGCGGCGCGTCTCGGCAGCTTCCGGCTAGCGGCAGGCGAGCTCAGCGTTACCCGGTCCGCCGTAAGCCATCAGGTCAAATCGCTGGAACAGCGTTTGGGAGTCCAGCTTTTCCGGCGCGATGCCAGGCGCGCCGAACTGACCCAGGCCGGCCAATCCTATTTTCCGCCGGTGCGCGAGGCCTTCGACCAGATCGAGGCGCAAACCCGGGCTTTGCGCCCGACCGCCGCCGATAATGAGCTGACAGTCCAGGTCTATGTGACGGTGGCGCTCAAGTGGCTGATCCCGCGCCTCCACGATTTCGAACGCCGCTACCCCGATATGAAGATCAGGCTTTCGACTTCGCATTTCGATTGGGACTTCGACGAAAAGAATGTCGATGTGGGCATTATCCTCGCCCGCAATCGCTCGCCCGATCATTATTACCGCACGCTGTTCCGCTCCATGTTGACGCCGGTTTGCGCCCCGCAACTCATGAAAGGCCCTAACGCGCTCAAGACACCGCAGGATTTGAAGAAGCACAAGCTCATCTATGTCTATACGGCGGAAGAGGACTGGCATCTCTGGCTGGAGGCCGCAGGCATCAAGGGGATCAAGCTTTCCGATCGCCTGGCCATCGACAGTTATATCCTGGCGCAGGAGGCGGCCATCGAAGGGCGGGGCGTAGCCATCACCATCGGACCCTTCGTGACCGAAGAAATCAAGACGGGGCGGCTGGTCCAGCCTTTTTCGCTTCGGGTGCCGCATCGCCACAACTGGTATTTCGCCTGCAACGCCGAACACCAGCTGAAACCCAAGATCAAGCGATTCGAGGAATGGCTGGTGAAGCAAATCGCCGCCGATCCTACGCTTGCTCCCTATCGTGACAAAGGAAAATGACTGTGACTGAACTTGACACCCTTACATCAAGCCCGGAAACCTCCCGCCGCGGGCGCCGCGACAGCACACGCCGCGTCCAGCCCAGCAAGGGATCGATCCAGCAGTTGCCGCGCCGCAAGGTGGCACGCGCTTTTCCGCCGATGACGATCGTGTCAGCCGATGAAATTGAATCGATCCATCGGGCCTCCCTCCAGGTTCTTTCCGAGATCGGCATGGATTTTACCCTGCCTGAAGCTCGCGACATACTGAAGAAAGGCGGCGCCAAAATCGACGGCGAACGGGTTTGCTTCGATCCGGCCATGGTCGAGGAATTGATCAAGACGGCACCGCCGCAATTCACGTTCCACGCGCGCAATGCCGAGAACACAGTGACAATCGGCGGCAACAACATGGTCTTCGGCACCGTCGGCAGCCCGCCCAGTTGCCATGACATGGACGGCGGCCGCCGCAGCGGCAACAACGCGGATTACCGCAAGTTCCTCAAGCTCGCGCAATATTTCAACTGCATCGGATTTATCTCCGGTTATCCGGTGGAGCCCATCGACATTCACCCCGGGATCCGCCACCTGGAAGCGCTCCGTGACATGGTGGTGCTGACCGACAAGCCGTTCCACGCCTATTCGCTGGGAGCCGAGCGCATCCTCGACGGCATCGAGATCGCCCGCATCGCGCGCGGAATTTCGGCTGAGCAGATGGAGAAGGAGCCCTCCCTCTACACCATCGTCAACACCAATTCGCCGCTGAAGCTCGACACGCTCATGCTGCGCGGCATCATCGAAATGTCGTCGCGCAACCAGATCGTCTGCGTTACCCCCTTCACGCTGGCTGGCGCCATGGCGCCGGTGACGGTCGCAGGCGCGCTTGTTGAACAGAATGCCGAGGCGCTGGCCGGGCTCGTGTTCACCCAACTGGTGCGCAAGGGCGCTCCCTTTATTTATGGCGGCTTCACCTCGAATGTGGACATGAAGTCGGGAGCACCCGCCTTCGGCACACCTGAGTACATGAAGGCCTGCATCGTGGGCGGGCAATTGGCCAGGCGATATAACGTACCATATCGCACCTCGAACACCTGTGCCGCCAACGCGGTCGACGCCCAGGCAGCCTATGAAAGCGTATTCTCGCTGTGGGGCGTCACCATGGGTGGGGGCAATCTCATCATGCATGGCGCGGGCTGGCTGGAGGGCGGGTTAGTCGCCAGCTTCGAAAAATTCGTGTTGGACTGCGACTTGATCCAGATGGTGATGGAGTTCCTCAAACCCCTTGAAACCACTCAGGATGCGCTGGGGGTCGAGGCCATCCGCGAAGTGGGACCAGGCGGGCATTTCTTCGGCGCCCAGCACACGCTGGCGCGCTATTCGGATGCCTTTTACGCGCCGATCATTTCCGACTGGCGTAACAACCAGCAATGGTTGGCGGCTGGAAAGCCAGAGGCCATGCAGAGGGCCAACACCGTCTACAAGCAGGCGTTGGCGGAATATGAAGAGCCAGCACTCGACCCCGCCAGGCGCGAGGAACTGGACAGTTTCGTCGAACGCCGCAAGCGTGAAGGCGGCGCACCCACGGATTTCTGAGGCGTCCTACCTCAAAATCATGTCGTGTGCGCCGGATACCGCCAGCGTGAACGTGATAGGTATGAGAGACATTGAATAGCAGGCTGAATCTGTCGGCTGAAGTTTCGGCGGCGGTTCGTAACAGAGGCGCTATCGTGGCATTGGAATCGACCATCATTGCCCATGGGATGCCCTATCCGCAGAACGCTGAGACCGCCCGCGCGGTCGAGGCAATCGTGCGCGAGGCGGGTGCCGTTCCCGCGACGATTGCCATTCTGGGTGGCGTGGTCAAAGCCGGATTGACAGATGAGGAGCTTGAGACTCTGGCCCGCGAGGGCAGCACCACTCGCAAGGTTTCGACGAGGGACATCGCCTATGCGGTGGCCGGCAAGTTGAACGGCGCCACCACAGTTGCGGCCACCATGCGGATTGCGGCGATGGCGGGCATCGCGGTTTTTGCAACGGGCGGCATCGGCGGCGTGCATCGCGGGGCTGCGCACAGTTTCGATATTTCCGCCGACCTGACTGAAATCGCCCAATCAAATGTCGCCGTGGTGACGGCAGGCGCCAAGGCCATACTTGATCTGGCGCTGACGCTTGAGAAACTCGAAACCCTGGGCGTGCCGGTAATCGGCTACGGTACCGACGAATTTCCGGCCTTTTATTCGCGCGAGAGTGGGGAAGCGCTTGCCATGCGCTGCGACACGGCAGCGGACATTGCCGCCGTCATGCATGCGAAATGGTCCATGGGACTGAAAGGCGGCATCGTCGTCGCCAACCCAATTCCCGAGGCCGCCGAAATTCCAGCAGGCGAAATCGCCCCCGCAATCGAGGCAGCGCTCGACAGCGCGGGGAAGCAAGGCATACGCGGCAAGGACGTAACCCCGTTCCTCCTCGCCGAAATCGCGCGCGTCACCGAAGGCCGCTCGCTCGTGGCCAACATCGCGCTCGTCAAGAACAATGCCCGCGTCGGCGCGGAAATAGCCGTTCAATATGCGAAAGGAACATCATGACTGTCGAACGCCGTGGCCGCAGGCAAAGTGCGGCCAATCTGCCCGTAGCCCAACTTCCATGGTCGCAACCCCGCCTGACGCTTGAACCGCTGCGCATTCTTTCGGACGATCACATCGAGACCATCCACCGCCAGTCGCTCCGCGTGCTGCAAGAAATCGGCATGCAGGTTCTTTATCCGGAGGCGCGTGACATCCTGGCCAAGGCTGGAGCCAAGGTGGACGATGAGCGCGTGCGGCTCGGCGCCGACATTGTCGAGGAAGCATTGAAGACTCCGCCCGCCGAATTCACCTTCCATGCCCGCAATCCCGCCCGCAGTATTCATCTCGGCGGTAACTGGATCGCATTCTCGCCGGTCGGCGGCCCGCCGAATTGTTCCGATCTCGACCGCGGCCGGCGTCCGGGAAGCCTGGAGGACAACGCCAACTTTTTGAAGCTCAGCCAGTTCTTCAATTGCATCCACACGGCGGGCGGCGGCTCGGTCGATGCGCTCGATGTCCATGCCTCGATCCGCCATCTGCACATGATGCGCAACAAGGTGCGCCTCACCGACAAGGTGCCGTTTGCCACGTCCACCGGCCGCTCGCGATTGTTCGACAGCATCGAGATCGCCCGCATGGCGCGCGGCATTTCGCAGGAGCAACTGCTTCGCGAACCTTCGGTTTATACGGTCATCAATACCAACTCGCCGCTTAAGCTCGACAATCCCATGGCCATGGGCATCATCGAAATGGCGCGGCTTAACCAGATTTGCGTGGTGACGCCGTTCACGCTGCTCGGCGCCATGGCGCCGGTGACGCTGGCGGGAGCCCTGGTCGAGCAGAACGCGGAGGCCCTTTTCGGTTTGGCGCTCTCACAGATGTCCAATCCGGGTGCTCCCTTCGTCTATGGCGGCTTCACTTCGAACGTCGACATGAAATCAGGAGCGCCTGCATTCGGCACGCCGGAGTATATGAAGGCGTGCATCTGCGGGGGGCAATTGGCGAGGCGTTACAAATTGCCGTACCGCACGTCGAGCACCAATGCTGCCAACAGCGTCGACGCTCAAGCAGCCTATGAAACGGTGTTCTCGTTGTGGGGCGCCATCATGGGCGGCGGCAATCTCATTCAACACGCGGCGGGTTGGTTGGAAGGGGGCCTTGTCGGCTCCTTCGAAAAATTCGCCCTCGACTGCGACTTGCTGCAGATGGTTCAGGAGTTCTTGAAGCCGATCCTCGTCAATGATGATGAGATGGCGCTTGAGGCCATGCTGGAAGTCGGCCCCGGCGGTCATTTTTTTGGGGCAAAACATACGCTCGAGCGTTATTCGACGGCCTTCTATCAGCCGTTGATTTCGGACTGGCGGAATTTCTCCCAGTGGCAGGATGCGGGCTCTCCCCAGGCGGCGCAGAAAGCCAACGCCCTGTGGAAGCAGGCGCTTGCCGAATACAAGCAACCGCCGCTCGACCCCGCCATCGCCGAGGAAATCGACGCCTTCGTCGAAAGGCGGATCGCGGAGGGCGGGGAGAAGACGGATTTTTAGGGCGGACCGCGTTCTTTGTCTCCGCCGCAACCCGCTGGTCACCGTCATTCCAGCGCAAGCTGGAATCCCGCTTTGTTAGTCCAAGCGAGACCCCGGCTTTCGCTGGGGTGACGGATATAGTAAGTGAATCGAATCGGCGAGTTCGGAAGCTTGGCCAGCAATGACCGAAGTGCGATTTTATCATCTGGAGCGGCAGCCGCTCGACAAGGTTTTGCCGAAAATGCTGCAAACGGGGCTGGAACGGGGCTGGCGCGCGGTTGTGCAGGCGGGTTCCGAAGAGCGGGTTGAGTCATTGTCGAGCCGTCTGTGGGCCTACGAAGATGATTCCTTTCTGCCGCACGGCACCAAGGCGGATGGTTTTGCCTCGCTTCAGCCGATCTGGCTCACGGCCGCCGATGAAAACCCCAATGGCGCTCATGTGCGATTCTATGTGGATGGCGCGCGCCCCTCAGCCTTCACGGATTTGATGCGCGCCGTGGTTATTTTCGATGGCAACGATGCGGGAGCGGTGACGCTGGCCCGGGAAGACTGGAAGCGCTTCAAGTCACAGGGTTACGAGGTCAGCTATCGGCAGCAGGATGGGGAAGGCCGCTGGCTTGATCGCGTCCAGTCCTCATGAGACGGTCTCGTGCGCTTGCAGCCAGAGAGTTTCCTGGGCTTCGAGGTCGGCGGCAAGCTTGACGCGAAGCCTCGCGAAGTCCGCCGCCTTCTTTGGCTCCTGTAAATAAAGGCTCGCGTCAGCCAAGGCACGGTCGAGAACCTCCAGCTTGTCTTTTAGCTTGATGATGCTGAGGTCGATGTTGAGTATCT
>JBKKDI010000099.1:0-18824 GCA_046708645.1 Aestuariivirga sp. | reverse complement strand
GCTGTGGTGTCATCGCCGCGCAGCACGAGGATGATGAGCACGCCCACCAGCGGCAGGAAAGTGACGACCGAAAGGATGGGCCTGCTCGTCATCAGCGCAGGCCTCCGATCATGAACCATGAAATGATCGCGGCAAGGCCGATCATCATGGCGAAGGCATAGTGATAGACATAACCGGTCTGGAGCTTCACAACACCTCTGGTGACATCGATAACACGGGCCGAGACGCCATCGGGGCCCAGTCCGTCGATCATAGCACCATCGCCCTGCTTCCACAGGAAACGGCCAACCCACATGGCGGGGCGCGTCAGGAAATTCCAGTACAGTTCATCGAAGTACCACTTGTTGAGCAGAAACTTGTAGATGGGCTCGTGCTGGGCCGCGAGCTTGGCGGGCAGCGACGTGTCGCGGATATAAAATGCGAAGGCGAGCAAAAATCCTGCCACCATGACAATGGTCGGCGCCCACTCCACCCAGGCGGGAACATGGTGCATCTCTTCGATGATCGCGTTCATTGCGACCGAGCCGTGCCAGAACTCGGCATAGTGGTGGCCGATGAAGTAATCCCTGAAAATGAAGCCCGCGGCCAGCGCGCCCGCGGCCAGCACATAAAGTGGAATGAGCATCACGTTGGGACTTTCGTGCACATGCTCCATCGCATGTGCATCGGCGCGTGATGTGCCGTGGAATGTCATAAAAGCGAAGCGCCACGAATAGAACGCCGTGCAGAAGGCCGCGATCACCAGCAGGGTGAAGGCGAAACCAGCACCGGCCGCGAAAGAGGATTCGATGATCGCATCCTTGGAATAATAACCGGCGGTCAATGGAAATCCCGTGAGCGCCAGATTGCCGATGATCATGAGAATCCAGGTGATGCGGATGTGGGGAGCAAGCCCTCCCATCTTGCGCATATCTTGTTCACCCGACATGGCATGGATCACCGAGCCGGACCCTAGGAACAGCAAGGCCTTGAAGAAAGCGTGGGTGAAAAGATGGAAGATGCCGACGCCATAGGCGCCTACACCCATGGCCACGAACATGTAGCCCAACTGCGAGCAGGTTGAATAGGCGATGACGCGCTTGATGTCGTTTTGCACCAGCGCCACGGTCGCGGCGAAGAACGCCGTGACGGCGCCGACGATGACCACCACTTCCCTGGCATAGGGTGCAAGCTCGAACATCGGCGACATGCGGGCGACGAGAAATACCCCGGCTGTCACCATGGTTGCCGCGTGGATCAGGGCGGAAACCGGCGTCGGGCCTTCCATGGCGTCCGGCAGCCAGGTGTGCAGCAGGAACTGGGCCGATTTCCCCATGGCGCCCATGAACAGCAGCAGGCACAGCGTGGTGAGCGTGTCGAATTCCCAGCTCAGGAAATGGATGGTTTTGCCTGTCTGCCCCGCTGCGGCGCCAAAAATCGTATCGAACTCGATCGACTGGAATACGTAGAAGCAGCCGAAAATGCCAAGGGCAAAACCGAAGTCGCCGACGCGGTTGACGACGAAGGCCTTGATGGCGGCGGCATTGGCGCTCTCGCGCGTGTACCAGAAGCCTATCAGCAGATAGGACATGAGCCCCACGCCCTCCCAGCCGAAGAACAACTGCAAAAGATTGTCCGACGTCACCAGCATGAGCATGGCGAAGGTGAAGAGTGAGAGAAAAGCAAAGAAACGCGGCTGATGCTTGTCGTGGCCCATGTAACCGAGCGAATAGATATGGACGAGCGCGGAAATCGTGTTCACCACTACCAGCATGACGGCGGTGAGCGTGTCGATGCGCAGAATCCAGTTGGCGGAGAACGCGCCCGAGTTGACCCAGCGCAGGACTTCCAACTTCTCCAAGTGAGGCTCGTTCAGGAAGCCTACGAATACAACCCAGCTCAAAACCGCCGCAATGCAGAGCAGCGCCGTCGCCAGATACATGGGCCAAGGCGGGCCGTCGTAATGTCCATGGTGGTCGAGATGAAGCTCACCATGAGCGAGATGTTCGCCATAGACTTCCGCATCGCTGCCCATGCTGCGGAACAGTTTCGTTCCGGCGAGCCCCGCAATGAGGGCGCCGATCAGAGGCAAAAAGACGATGGCGTAATACATGATTTGCCCGTCAGCCCTTCATGAGATTGATGTCTTCAACCGCGATGGAGCCGCGGTTGCGGAAATAGGTGACTAGGATGGCAAGACCGATGGCCGCTTCCCCCGCCGCCACGGTGAGGACGAGGAGCGCAAATACTTGCCCCACCAGATCGCCCAGCGCGGCCGAGAAGGCGACTAGATTGATGTTGACTGCCAGCAGCATGAGCTCAATCGACATCAAGATGACGATGACATTCTTGCGGTTCAGGAAAATGCCGAAGATGCCCACGGTGAACAGGATGGCGGCGACGGTCAGGTAATGGGAGAGGCCGATGGTCATGCAACTTCCCCTTTTTTCCCTTCGCCCCTCGCGGGGGAAGGTGGTTCGCGCCGCAGGCGCGAGACGGATGAGGGGGCTGGTTCAGCGAGTCCCATGGCGCATCGCACTGGTCGAACCGCCCCCTCATCCGGCGCTTCGCGCCAACTTCCCTCGCGAGGGGGGAAGGAAGAGATATGATTCATCACCCTCATATCCCCTGCCCCGGTTTGACCTTGCGGATTTCGATGGCGGTCGCAGGTCCGCGCGCCACCTGATCGTCGACGTTCTGGCGCTTGACGCCTTCCTTGTGGCGCAGTGTCAGCACGATGGCGCCGATCATGGCGACCAGCAGGACGAGGCCTGCGGCCTGGAAGTAATAAATATAATCCGTATACAGAATGCGCCCCAATGCCTCGGTGTTGCTGATGCCGTCCGGCGCGGGCGAGGCCGCTGTCTTGACGCTAGCGGGGTCGATCACCCAACTGGCGGCGACGAGGGCGAGTTCAGCAAGCACGATCAATCCGATCGTGGCCCCCACCGGCAAATAATTCAGCATGCCTTGGCGCAGTTCGACGAAATCGACATCGAGCATCATCACGACGAAGAGGAACAGCACGGCGACGGCGCCCACATAAACGACGATGAGGATCATCGCCAGAAACTCCGCCCCCAAGAGGATAAAAAGCCCTGCGCCATTGAAGAAGCACAGGATCAGGAACAGGACGGAGTGAACCGGATTGCGCGACGAGATGACCATCACGGCGGAAGCAACCGCCAGAGCCGAGAAAAGATAGAAGAAAGCGGCGGGCATGTTCCCTTCCTCTACCTGTAAGGCGCGTCGAGTGCTATGTTGGCAGCGAGCTCACGTTCCCAGCGGTCACCGTTGGCCAGGAGTTTCTCCTTGTTGAAGAGAAGTTCCTCGCGGGTTTCGGTGGCGTATTCGAAGTTCGGCCCCTCGACGATGGCATCGACGGGGCAAGCCTCCTGGCAGAAGCCGCAATAGATGCATTTCACCATGTCGATGTCGTAGCGCGTGGTCCGCCTGGTGCCGTCATTGCGCCGGGGTCCCGCTTCGATGGTGATGGCCTGGGCCGGGCAGATCGCCTCGCACAGCTTGCAGGCGATGCAGCGTTCCTCGCCGTTGGGATAGCGGCGCAGCGCATGTTCGCCGCGGAAGCGTGGGGATAGCGGCCCCTTCTCGTGGGGATAGTTCAGTGTCGCCTTGGGTGCCAAGAAATAGCGCAGCGCCATCCAGGTGGCGGAAGCGAATTCCCGGAGGAACAGCGATCGTGCGGCTTGTGCGACTCTCATGTGCCGTTCACCCGATCATGTTCGCCAGCCGGTCACCCAGCAGGAAGCCCAGCACCGGCATGATGACCAGACTTTGGAAGCGCAGGAGGTTTATGATCGCCTCCGGCTGAATGCGTTGCGATTGCGTCAGCTTGGCTTTCTCGTGGCGCCAACGGAGTGCTGGATAGAGCGTGCGCTGCATGATGATAAGTTCGAGAATGCCCAACCCAAGGAAAGCCAGCCCGCCGAGTAAGCCGGTCATGGCGCCCATCCGAAGGTCACCAGAACACCCGCCGTCAATGCCACCCAGAAGAGCGACAGCGGCAGGAACACCTTCCAGCCCAGGCGCATGAGCTGGTCGTAGCGATAGCGCGGTACGATCGCCTTCGCCATGGCGATCATGAAAAAGACGAACAGCACCTTAATCAGAAACCAGATGACGCCGGGTATCCAGTTGAGCACCGGCACATCGAGGATCGGCAGCCAACCACCGAGGAACAGGATCGTGGTGAGCGCGCACATGAGCGTGATGGCCACATACTCGCCGAGCATGAACAGGAGATAGGGCGTTGAGGAGTATTCGACCATGAAACCCGCCACCAGTTCCGATTCCGCTTCGACAAGATCGAACGGCGGGCGGTTGGTTTCGGCCAAAGCCGACACGAAGAACACGATGAACATGGGGAAGAGCGGAATGAAGTACCAATCGAGGAAGGAGCTGGGCAGGCCTATCATGGTGCCCAAGCCCGTCTCTTGCGTCCTGACGATCTCGCTCAGGTTCAGCGAGCCGGCACACAGCAGCACGGTAATAATGACGAAGCCGATGGAGACTTCATAGGACACCATCTGCGCCGCGGACCGGAGGGCGGCGAGGAACGGGTATTTCGAGTTCGACGCCCAGCCCGCCATGATGACGCCATAGACCATGAGCGAGGAGATGGCGAAGAGATAAAGGACACCGACATTGATATCGGCGATGGCCCAGCCATCGGCCACCGGCACCACGGCCCAGGCGGCGAGCGCCAGAACCGATGTCACCAGGGGCGCGATCACGAAAATCCCCTTGTTGGCGCCGTCGGGAATGATCACTTCCTTGAACACGAACTTCAACAGGTCGGCGAAGGATTGAAATAGTCCCCAGGGGCCGACCACATTGGGTCCACGGCGCATCTGCACCGCCGCCCACACCTTGCGATCCATGAGAATAAGATAGGCGACGAGCACCAGGAGAACACTCAGCAGCAGCACACTCCATAGTGCGATGACCGCGGCGTTAAGCAGGGTGTCGAACATCTCCGTCACTCCGCGGCTTCGAGTTTGCGCGCATTCTTCAGCGCCGAGCATTCCGCCATGGTCCGCGATGCCCGCGCGATAGGATTGGTGAGATAGAAGTCCTTGATGCTGGAACGGAACGGCTCAGACGACATCTTGCCCCCGGCTTTGGCCAGATCGGCAAGTTCCGCGGCGCTGGCGGGCGTCAACTGATCAAGCCGGGCGAGGTGCGGGGCGATCTTGTACATGGCGGCGCGCAGCTCACCCAGATTGTTCCACGGTAGCGTAGCGGAGAGCGCGTCCGAAAGCGCCCGCAGGATGGCCCAGTCCTCGCGGGCATCGCCGGGCGGGAAGGCGGCGCGGGCCGTCATCTGCGGGCGGCCCTCGGTGTTCACATAGGTGACGGATTTTTCCGTATAGGCGGCACCTGGCAAGATCACGTCGGCGCGGTGCGCTCCCGCATCACCATGGGTCCCCTGATAGACTACAAAAGCCCCGCCCAATGCGCTGGTGTCTAGCTCGTCGGCCCCGAGCAGGAACAACACATCGAGCTCGCCTTTACCTGCGGCTTCGATCATGGCGCGCGTGGACTTTCCACCCTCCCTCGAGGGCAACGCGCAGACATCCAGCGCCCCCACACGGCCCGCGGCGGTGTGAAGAATGTTGAAGCCGTTCCAGCCCTCCTTGATGACACCGATGGCTTGGGCCGCCTGGACGGCGGTGGCGAGCACCGCGGCGCCATCGGGCCGCGCCAGCGCACCTTGGCCCACGATGAACATGGGTTTTTGCGAAGTGGCGGGAGTGTGGTCGACAAAACGGGCCAGCGTTTCCGGGCCGGCGCCGAGATAGGTGTAGGGATAGGTGAGATCGGCCCGCTCGCCAATTACGCCGATGGTGCAGCCGCCCCTGAGGTAGCGCTTGCGGATGCGGGCATTGAGGACGGGCGCTTCAAGGCGCGGATTGGCGCCAATCAGCATGATGGCGTCGGCCTCTTCAATCGCGGCGATACCGGAGTTGAACAGGTATGCAGCGCGGCCGCCCTGCTCCCCCAGCGTTGTGCCATCCTGACGGCAATCGATATTTCCGATGGCCAGTTGCTCCGCCAACTGACGAATGGAGAAGGCTTCTTCGGCGCCAACGAGATCGCCGAGAATAATGCCGATGCGCTCAGGTGTGGTGGCCTTCACCTTCTGGGCGATGCGCTGGAAGGCCTCGGCCCAGGTGGCGGCGCGAAGCTTGCCAAACTCTCGGATGTAGGGCCGGTCGAGGCGCTGGGTGCGAAGCCCGTCCCAGACGAAGCGGGTCTTGTCGGAAATCCATTCCTCGTTCACGTCCTCATGGGTGCGCGGCAGAATGCGCATTACCTCACGGTCGCGGGAATCGACACGGATCGAGCAGCCCACCGCATCCATGGCGTCGATGGTTTCGGTCTTGCGCAACTCCCAGGGCCTGGCCTTGTATTCATAGGGTGCATTGACGAGCGCGCCCACGGGGCACAAGTCGATGATATTGCCCTGAAGCTCGGAGGAAAGCGCCCGGCTCAGATAGTTGGTGATTTCCATGTCCTCGCCGCGGCCGGTTGCACCCAATTCCTCGACACCGGCAACCTCCGCCACGAAACGCACACAGCGCGTGCACTGGATGCAGCGGTTCATGTGGGTGTTGACGAGCGGGCCTAAATACTTGTCCTCGAGTGCTCGCTTATTTTCGTAAAAGCGGTTCTTCGAGATGCCATAGGCTACCGCCTGGTCCTGCAAGTCGCATTCCCCGCCCTGATCGCAGATCGGGCAATCGAGCGGATGGTTGATGAGCAGGAATTCCATGACGCCTTCGCGGGCCTTCTTCACCAGCGGCGAGCGGGTGAAGACTTCCGGCGGTTCGCCGTTGGGGCCGGGACGCAGATCGTTCACCGACATGGCGCAGGACGCCTGCGGCTTCGGCGTACCCTTCACTTCAACGAGGCACATGCGGCAATTGCCCGCGATCGACAGGCGTTCGTGGTAGCAAAAGCGCGGAATCTCCGCACCCGCCTGCTCGCAAGCCTGGAGCAGCGTCGTGCCGTTTTCAAACTCCATTTCGGTGCCGTCGATATTGAGCTTTGGCATCGGCCTACTCCGCTGCCATGGGCTGTAAGGCGCCGTCGTGGTCCGGGTTCGCGGCGTACTGATCGATGCGGTCTTCGATCACATGGCGGAAATGGGCGATCAAGCCCTGAATGGGCCAGGCCGCGGCATCACCCAGTGCGCAAATCGTATGGCCTTCGATCTGCTTGGTGACATCGAGCAGCATGTCGATCTCGCGCTTTTCGGCGCGGCCATCGGCCATGCGGAGGAGGACCCGCCACATCCAGCCGGTGCCTTCGCGGCACGGCGTACACTGTCCGCAGGATTCGTGCTTGTAGAATTGCGCAAGGCGGGCGATGGCGCGGATCAGATCGGTCGACTTGTCCATGACGATGACCGCAGCGGTGCCCAGGCCGGAGCGCAGCTTCATCAACGAGTCGAAATCCATGGGCGTGTCGATGATTTGAGCCGCCGGCACCATGCGCACCGAAGAGCCCCCGGGAATAACCGCCAGCAGATTATCCCAGCCGCCGCGCACTCCGCCCGCATGTTTTTCAATGAGCTCGCGGAAAGGAATGCCCATTTCCTCCTCCACATTGCAGGGTTTGTTCACATGGCCGGATATGCAGAATAATTTGGTGCCGGTGTTGTTGGCTGTACCCAGCGCTCCAAACCACGAGGCGCCGCGACGCATGATGGTGCCGGCCACCGCAATTGATTCCACATTGTTGATGGTTGTCGGCGCGCCATAAAGCCCGACATTGGCGGGGAATGGCGGCTTCATGCGCGGCAGGCCCTTCTTGCCTTCGAGGCTTTCGAGGAGGGCCGTTTCCTCGCCGCAAATATAAGCGCCGGCGCCATGATGAATGTAGAGATCGAAATCCCAGCCGTGGATATTGTTCTTGCCGATAAGGCGCGCCTCATGGGCCTGGTCGATCGCCGCTTGCAGGCGCTCGCGCTCGCGAATGAATTCGCCGCGGACATAAATGTAGCCGACGTTGGCCGCCATCGCAGCACCGGCCAGCAGGCAGCCTTCGATGAGAAGATGCGGATCGTGCCGCATGATTTCGCGGTCCTTGCAGGTGCCGGGTTCGGATTCGTCGGCATTGACGACGAGATAATGCGGACGCTCGCCCACCTGCTTCGGCATGAACGACCATTTGAGGCCCGTCGGAAATCCGGCGCCGCCTCGGCCGCGAAGGCCGCTGGCCTTCACCTCGTTCACCATCCAGTCGCGGCCCTTGGCAATGAAGGATTTCACATCCACCCAGCAGCCGCGCCTGCGCGCGCCGTCCAGCCCCCAGTCATGGAGGCCATAGAGGTTGGTGAAAATGCGGTCCTTGTCAGCGAGCACTATGGACCCCCAGAATATCCTCATGCTGAGGTGCGAGCGGTGCGGGCCTCGAAGCATCGGCAGCAAGTCGAGCTGCTTGCCGACCCTTCGAGGCACCGCCTCCGGCGGTGCACCTCAGGGTGAGGGTGGAATGGGCTGCAAGATTCATCATCGTCACTTCTTCGGTTTCTTCGCAGGCGGTGTTGGCTTGCGCGCGGGCTGTATCTTTTGTTCCGCGAGCTTGATCGGCTTCGGCGCTTTGGGATTGGTGATTTCGACGGTTTTGACCTCTGCGACCGGCCTTACAACTTTGGTGCGGCCGCCGGCGGCGGCCTTGGCAGGCTCCGCCGTCGCAATTGGAGCGCCGGTGACCGCTTTCACTTCACCCGCTTTGGCAGCCTCCGGCGCGCTGGGCGGAGGAGTGACAGGCGGCGGTTCCTGGCGGGTGAACTTGCGGTCGCTCGAATAGAGCGATGGATCGATGAGACTTGTCAGTCCACCTTCCGGGGCCGAAAGCTGGCGTTTGATCTGGGGGCCGGGCTTCACGGGCCGGCCTGCGTCGATGTCATCGATCAGCTTGGTAAATGTCTGAGGCGTTAAGTCTTCGTAGGTGTCCTTGCCAATCTGCACCATGGGAGCGTTCACGCAGGCGCCGAGACATTCCGCTTCCTCCCAGGAGAAGTCGCCATCGGCGGAGAGATAGTGCGGGTCGGCGTGTATCTTTTCGCGGCAGACTCTCTTCAGCTCCTCAGCGCCCCGCAACATGCAAGGCGTGGTGCCACACACCTGGATATGGGCCTTTCTGCCGACCGGCGAGAGCTGGAACATGGTGTAGAAGGTGGCAACTTCCAGGACGCGGATGTAAGCCATGTCCAACAGCTTCGCCACGGCTTCAATAGCGGGCCGCGTCACCCAGCCACCATTCTGTTCCTGCGCCCGCCACAGCACCGGAATGACCGCCGACGCCTGCTTGCCAGCCGGATAATTGTCGATCGCTTTCCTGGCCCACGCCAGATTCTCCGCGCTGAACACGAAGCTCAGGGGTTGAACGGGGTCGAGTCGGCGTACGCTCACCGATCCACCTCGCCGAACACGATATCGAGCGAGCCCAGCACGGCGGAGACATCGGCCAGCATGTGGCCCCGGCACATGAAATCCATGGCTTGCAAATGAGCGAAGCCCGGCGCCCGGATCTTGCAGCGGTAGGGTTTGTTGGTGCCGTCGCTCACCAGATAGACGCCGAACTCGCCCTTCGGCGCTTCGACGGCGGCGTAAACTTCGCCCGCGGGCACCTTGTAACCTTCGGTATAGAGCTTGAAATGATGGATCAGCGCTTCCATGGAGCGCTTCATCTCGTCGCGTTTGGGCGGCACAACCTTGCCGTCCTTCGACGAAGTCGGCCCCTGCCCCTCCGCTCCCGTGAGCTTCTCGACGCATTGCTTCATGATCTTCACCGACTCGCGCATTTCCTGGACGCGGATCAGGTAGCGGTCGTAATTGTCGCCGTTCTTGCCGATGGGGATATCGAAGTCCATTTCGGAATAGCACTCATAGGGCTGGGCCTTGCGCAAATCCCAAGCGGCGCCGGAGCCGCGCACCATGACGCCCGAGAAGCCCCATTCGAAGCATTGCTTGAGAGACACCACGCCGATATCGACGTTGCGCTGCTTGAAGATGCGGTTTTCCGTGAGCAGGCCTTCGATGTCGTCAAGAACCTTGGGGTGCGTGTCGCAAAAATGGCCGATGTCGGCAATGAGCTTCGGCGGCAAATCCTGATGGACGCCGCCGGGGCGCACATAGGCCGCATGCATGCGCGAGCCTGACGCGCGCTCGTAGAACACCATGAGTTTCTCGCGTTCCTCGAAACCCCAAAGCGGCGGGGTCAGCGCGCCCACATCGAGCGCCTGCGTGGTGACATTGAGGAGATGCGACAGCAGCCGCCCGATCTCCGAATACAGCACGCGGATCAGCTGCGCCCGCCTTGGCACGTCGATGCCCAGCAGTTTTTCCACCGCCAGCGCAAAGGCGTGCTCCTGGTTCATCGGCGCCACGTAGTCGAGGCGGTCGAAGTAGGGAATGGCCTGAAGATAGGTCTTGTATTCGATCAACTTCTCGGTGCCGCGATGCAGAAGCCCGATATGGGGATCAACACGGGTGACGATTTCGCCATCAAGCTCCAGCACAAGCCGCAGCACCCCGTGGGCCGCCGGATGCTGCGGACCGAAATTGATCGAAAAGTTGCGGACGGCGGCTTCAGTCATGGATTGCCGGGCGAATGGCGAATGGCGAATGGTTGAAATCACGCTTTTTGTTGCAGTGAGCGAATCAAGGCCCGCAACATTTTCCCGAGACTTTCGCATTTTCCTGTCAGCGCCTCGATTTCCGATTTGGCGGCTAACTCGACCCTCGACGAAAGCATCAAGTGGGTTTCGAGTTCCTTCAGAGACCCTTGCGAAATCCGCAGAAATTGTATGAACGATCCGGTATTTTCCCGTCCGTGACCTTCCGCAATATTTGCAGCGACCGACGACGCGGCGCGCCGGATTTGTGAGGTCAGGCCAAACAGCTCGTCCTTTGGAAATTTGCGCGTCAAACGATAGCACAGTTCGGCGAGCATCATGGCTTCCTGCCAAACATGCAGGTCTTTGTACGAATTGATCGGCGGACCACTCATACTTCTTCCCCATTGGCCATTCGCTATTCGCCATTAGCTTAACCTTTTGCTTTCTCATCGCCGGGTAACACGTACTCGGTGCCTTCCCAAGGCGACAGGTAGTCGAAATTGCGAAACTCCTGAACCAGCTTCACCGGCTCGTAGACCACACGCTTCGCCTGGTCGTCGTAACGCACCTCCACGTGGCCGGTGAGCGGGAAATCCTTGCGCAGCGGATGACCGGAGAAGCCGTAATCGGTGAGGATGCGGCGCAGGTCTGGATGATCGGCGAACAAAACACCATAGAGATCGAAGGTTTCGCGCTCGAACCAGTTGGCCGCCGGAAAAACCGGAATGGCGCTCGGCACCTGTGTCTCCTCGTCCGCCTGAACCTTCACGCGGATGCGCTGGTTCTTATAGGGAGCGAGCAGATGGTAGACCACGTCGAAACGCTTCTCGCGCTCGGGGTAGTCGGCGCCGCAAATGTCGATGAAGCAGACGAAGTCGCATTCGCCATCGTCACGCAGGAAGGTCAGTACGCTGACAATATCGGCGGCATTGGCGTCCAACGTCAATTCGCCGAACTCGATTTTTGTACCCATGACCGCGCCGCCCAGCTTGGCGGTGATATGCGCCGCGAGTTTATTCAGGGGCTCGCTCATGATCTATCCCTCGAACAAACAGTTATGATGGGAAACATGGCGATCGAAATCGTTCACGATTTCGGCGACGCGCGGCTCAACCACCGCCTGCTCCGCGTCTGGACCGGCAAACGTCCGGATGGCGTCCATGGAGGCCCAACGCGTTTCCACCGTCAGTTCGACATTCGCGCCGCTATTCCGCGCAAAGAGCTGGGCTCCCTTGAACCCGTCGATGCGGACCAATTCAGGATAAACGGCGCCGACGAAATGCTGGCGGTATTGTTCAGCACCCTCAGCCGTCACACGGGCCTTCCACTGGCGAAGGATCATGGCCTCACCGCTCGATCGTGCCGGTGCGGCGGATTTTCTTCTGCAATTGCAGAATGCCGTAGACCAGCGCCTCAGCGGTGGGCGGGCAGCCGGGGATGTAAATGTCGACGGGAACGATACGGTCGCAACCCCGCACCACCGAATACGAATAATGGTAATAACCGCCGCCGTTGGCGCAGGAGCCCATGGAGATCACATAGCGCGGCTCCGGCATCTGGTCGTAAACCTTGCGGAGCGCGGGCGCCATCTTGTTGGTGAGGGTGCCCGCCACGATCATCACATCGGATTGGCGCGGCGAGCCTCGCGGCGCGAAGCCGAAGCGCTCCACATCGTAGCGCGGCATGGACGCTTGCATCATTTCAACCGCGCAGCAGGCAAGGCCGAAGGTCATCCACATGAGGGATCCGGTGCGCGCCCAGTTGATGAGATCGTCGGAGGCGGTGACAAGGAAACCCTTGTCGGCGAGTTCGGCGCTGATGCCGGTAAAATACTCGCGCTGCTCCGGGCTGGCGCGCTCGATCAATCCCATTCGAGCGCCCCTTTCCGCCATTCATAGATGAAGCCCACGGTGAGAATGGCGAGGAACACCATCATCGACCAGAAGCCGGCCAAGCCCACTTCCTTGAGCGACACGGCCCAGGGAAACAGGAAAGCCACTTCCAGATCGAAAATGATGAAGAGGATCGATACAAGGTAAAACCGCACATCGAATTTCATGCGCGCGTCGTCGAAGGCGTCGAAGCCGCATTCATAGGCCGAAAGCTTCTCCGGGTCGGGGTTGCGGATGGCGATGAGGATGGGCGCCACCATAAGCGCCAGGGCAATTCCCAAGGCAACGGCCATGAAAATGACGACGGGAAGATAGGCTTCGAGAAGATTTGACATGGTATCCGCCTCAGGCCGGGGAGCACACCAGAACCCGGGGCGTTGGTAGCGCACCCACCCCTGCTCCGCAAGCATTTCAGCCCCCGAAGGCAAGGCCTGAATGGCGCGAGTGACGGGGCTCGAACCCGCGACCTTCGGCGTGACAGGCCGACGCTCTAACCAACTGAGCTACACCCGCAATTTCTGCGTGGGCGCGTGATAGGGTAGGCCCCTGCACCTGTCAAGCAAGGACAGGCGCGTCCGCCTGCGCCGCGTCCGCCTGCGCCGCGTTTGGCGGCTGCCGCAGAAGCCCTCGCGCGGTCTCGGAAACCGACAGACGCCGCCGATAGGCCGCGGGGGTTTCTCCCACCATGCGCTTGAACAGGCGCCGGAAGGAGACCGCGTCGCTATACCCGGCTTCGGCAGCAACATGTTCTATAGTCCGGTCCCCGGTTTCGAGCAGTTGCTTGGCCTCCTCGATCCGGACCCGCTGGACATACTCGAGCGGCGCATGACCGGTGGCGGCCTGGAAACGGCGGCCGAACGTGCGCCGCGAGAGGCCGCTTTGGCGGATCATTTCCTTCACCGGGTCGGCTCCGGCGTAATGATCGGCAAGCCACTCCTGACAGTCGTGAATAAGCCTGTCAGCAGTTTGCGGCCGCGTTGTCAGCCGCAAATAAGGCGTCTGGCCGTTATGGTGCCAATCGAACATCTGGATTTTGGCGAGTTGCATCGTCTCCTTGGGCCCGGCGAACTTGCCGGCAAGATAGAGAACCAGATCTATCCACGAGGCAGCCCCTCCGGCCGTCACAATGCGGCCATCGCCGGTGGCAGATACGAGAACCCGGTCGCGGTGAACCCGGATCGAGGGATATTCCGATTTCATCAAGTCCACGAAGGCCCAATGGGTGGTCGCATCGCGGTTGTCCAGCAGGCCCGCTTCAGCCAGCAGAAACGAACCGGTGCATGCCGAGACAATTTGCGAACCCGCGTCATGGGCCTGCCTGACCCAGTCGATGACGCCGGGGTTCTTGCGGCCGAATTCGCGGCCGGACCCTATCAGCAAGGTCGGTATAATCACGATATCCGCCGCCGCCCTTTCGGCGAAGGTGCGATCGGGCGCAATTCTGACGCCGGTGCTCGTGGCAACCGGATCGAGTGTCGTGCCAATAAGCTTGGGACTGAAACGCGGCCGCTCGGGTTCGCCCATGATGCGATTCCACAAGACCCCTACCGCCCAAAACGCATCGTAGAGACCGACCACCACCGACGGCTCGGCCTCGGCTGGAACGGCAATTGAAACCGTGATTTGTTTTGCCATCGCGAATTTCCCTGCGGATAATTTGACATCAAAACAGAGCATTTGCCATGAGCATTTGGCGGCGGATGACCGGTTTGGCACCATTTACGTCATTCCCGCTCTCAGAGGAAATGACCGTCCCTGCAACACTCCACCGGCAGTCTGCTTGAAGGGCTGGATGCAAAGCGAAACAAGGAGAATACCATGAAACGCTATATTATTGAGCGCGACGTTCCGAAAATTGGCTCGTTCAACGCCCAGCAGCTTCAGGGCGCGTCCGCAAAATCCTGCGAAGCCCTGAACAAGATAGGGCCGCAAATACAGTGGATTGAATCATTCGTGACCGCCGACAAAACCTTCTGCCACTACCTTGCCACCGATGAGGCCGTCATCAAGAAGCACTCGGAGCTCAGCGGCTTCCCGGCCAATCGCATTACCCAGGTCCAGGCCATGATCGATCCGGTCACGGCGGGCTGACCAATCAGGCCGATCGGCGCTTCTTGCCCGTTACTTCGATTTCGATTTTCATGCGCGGATCGGCCAGGCCCGCCACGAACATGGTGGCGGCGGGGCGGATGTTGCCGAGATACCGCTGGAACACCGGCCAGCAGGCGGGGAAATCCGCCGCGTTGGGCAGGATGTGGTGAACCCGCACGATGTCGGCGAGATCAAATCCCGCCTTCTCCATGGCCGACTTGATGTTGAGGATCGTCTGCTCGGCCTGGGCTGCAACATCGCCGGAAATCTCCATGGTCTCATAGTTGAAGCCCGTGGTGCCGGAGACGAAAATCCAGTCGCCGTCCACCACGGCGCGGGAATAGCCGATCTCGGCTTCGAATTTCGATCCCGATGAAATGAGCTGTCTGGCCATATGTAAATCCCTCCGCGCTTGAGTTGCCGATGACGGCTGGACTATCTAATGATGAATTCCGGTTTCCTCCAGCCCGGAAAGGCTCCCCAATGTTCGTCTCCTTTTTCCCGGCGCCCCGGCCCTTCTTCTGGTCGGCTGCGCTGTGGACATTGATTGCGGTTCTGTTCTGGTTTTTCGTGGCGCGCGATCTGGGTTATCTGATCGGCCTCGAAAACCCGCCCGCGGGTGCTCCGCCCATCATCGGTGTCTCGGTGTTCTGGTCGAAGCCCTTCCTCTGGTTTTACATCTATTACGCGGTAATGGCCGGCCTCTTCGCCGCCGCCTGGAGCAGCCTCGCGCCGCATCCATGGTTCCGCTGGTCGGTGCTTGGCAGCGCCCTCATCATTTTTACCACCTATTTCCAGGTTCAGGTGAGTGTGGCCATCAACGACTGGTATGGGCCATTCTACGATCTCATCCAGGCGGCGCTGTCGCAGTCGCGGCCGGTAATGCTGCCTGAATTCTATGGCCACCTTCTCTCCTTCGCGGGAATTGCCTTCGTCGCCGTGGTCGTTGGCGTTCTGACCCGTTTCTTCGTGAGCCACTACATCTTCCGCTGGCGGACCGCGATGAACGACTACTACATGGCGAACTGGGGCAAACTCCGGAAGGTCGAAGGCGCATCCCAGCGCGTACAGGACGACACCATGCGTTTTTCCACGACAGTGGAGGCGCTCGGCGTCAGCCTCATCAGTTCGGTCATGACGCTTATCGCTTTCCTGCCGGTGCTCCTCAGGCTGTCGGCGAACATTACCGAGCTGCCATTCGTGGGCCATGTGCCCTACGCGCTTGTCGTGGTGGCCATCCTCTGGTCGCTGTTCGGCACGGCATTCCTTGCTCTTATCGGCGTCCGCCTGCCCGGTCTCGAATTCCGCAATCAAAGGGTAGAAGCAGCCTACCGCAAGGAGCTTGTCTATGGCGAAGATCACGCCGACCGGGCGCAGCCGCCCACGGTCATGGAGCTTTTCGCCGCGGTGCGACAAAACTACTTCCGGCTTTATTTCAACTACATGTATTTCAACATCGGCCGCATCGTCTATTTGCAGACCGACAATATTTTTCCCTACATCGTGCTGGCGCCAACCATCGTCGCGGGTAAAATTACGCTGGGCGCCATGAACCAGATCCTCAACGCCTTCGAGCAGGTGCGCTCCTCGTTCCAGTATCTCGTCAATTCATGGACCACGATCGTGGAGCTGATCTCGATCTACAAGCGCCTGCGCGCCTTCGAAGCCGTGCTGCACGGGGAACCCCTCCCCGGTATCGAAAAGGAGGCAATGCCGGAACCCGCCCCGATAAATTGATTTGCGGGACCCGGCCCGGATGCGGAACCCGCCGGTTTCCCGGGAGTTATGGGGGATGGTCCCACACGGAGGATGGGATGAACCACGCAATTCCCGCCCTGCTTTTCATTGTCGCAGCCTTTGCGCCCACAGCGTCACGCGCGGAAAGCTGGGCGGTTTACCAGGACGATCTTCATGAATGCAGGCTCGACTATGCGAGTGACGTGTTCACCCAGGGCTCGATAGATGAGGACGAGTTCCAACGGTTTTCCGGGCCTAACAGGCAGACCTATTTCCGCGTCAAGGGTTTGCCCAACGAGGAGAAATGGAGCCCGGAGCAGATCAGGGCGGAATACATCAAGTCGAGGGGAGCGGATGACGTGGTGTACGAGCGGACCAAAAGTGATTTTCTGGTTTTATCGGGATTTCGTGGCGACAATATCTTTTATACCAAGGTCGCGCTGTCTTCCGACAACGAAACGATTTGCGTTTTGGATATCTCCTATCCGCGCAAAGCCAAGCGGGCCTTCGATGCCGTGGTCACTCGAATGTCGCGCTCGTTCGCCGCGGAGAACTGACCGGCTCGCATTCACTTTCGAGCATTATTTGGTGGGCGATGAGAGACTCGAACTCCCGACATCTTCGGTGTAAACGAAGCGCTCTACCAACTGAGCTAATCGCCCTTAGGGCCGGTCATTACCGATAAGGCCGCATCCGCGCAAGCCAATGCCCGCAACCCAATCCTCACCCCGGAGACCTTTGCACGAAAGCGCCTTCTCCCGCCGAAGGTGGGAGAAGGTGGCCGAAGGCCGGATGAGGGCTCTTTCCCGTTTCCATAAAATCAAACAGTTGAGTCCTTAAAAGAAGAGCCCTCACCCATGCGTTTCCGCACGGGAGGGGGCGGATTGTGCAAAGGTCTCCAGCATGAGGGATCAAAAGGGTTAACCGTTCACCGCCTGCTTGAGCAGTTTGCCGGCCTTGAACCTGGCGCGCTTGGAGGCTGGCAGCTTGATCGTCTTGCCGGTCTGGGGATTTCGCGCTTCGCCCGCCTTACGGCGGCTCACGGTGAATATGCCGAAGCCCACGAGGCGGACGTCGTCGCCCTGGCGGAGCGCCTTCATGATATTCTCGATGGTGGCCTCGACGGCGACGCCGGCTTCGCCCCGCGTCAGCCTGGCGTCCTTGGCCACCTTGGCAATGAGTTCGCTCTTGTTCATGGTCGTGGGCCCCAGATTGCCGCCCGGACCTGAAAAAGCCAATGATTCGGGGAGGTTTGCAAGAGTCCCTCGGGACAGAATTTTTCTGTGAGTCAGTTCAAGGATTTAGAGCGGCCCTTGAATCAAACCGGGCGGAAGTGATTCCTTCCGCCCGTTGAATTTTGACAATTGGGGCGTCAGTGCGCCCTGGCGCCCTCTCCCGATTTTTCCGTGGCGGCGCGGGCCGCGGCGGCGGCTTCCTCGGCCTCTTCGTCCCATACGATAGGCTCCGGCATGCGCACCAGTGCGTGCTTCAAGACATCGTCCATGCGGGCTACTGGCACGATCTCCATGCCGGACTTCACATTGTCCGGGATTTCGGCCAAGTCCTTGGCGTTCTCCTCCGGGATCATCACCTTCTTGATCCCGGCGCGAAGGGCCGCCAGCAGCTTTTCCTTAAGGCCGCCGATGGGCAGGATGCGGCCGCGCAGCGTGATCTCGCCGGTCATGGCGACATCGTGCTTCACCGGAATGCCGGTCATCACCGAGACAATGGCCGTTACCATGGCGACACCCGCCGACGGGCCGTCCTTGGGTGTCGCACCCTCCGGCACGTGCACGTGGATATCGCGCTTGTCGAACACCGGCGGCTTGACGCCGATGATGGCGGCCCTCGAGCGCACGTACGATGATGCAGCCGAGATCGACTCCTTCATCACATCGCGGAGATTGCCCGTCACCGTCATCTTGCCCTTGCCCGGCATCATGAGAGCTTCGACGGTCAGGATTTCTCCGCCCACTTCGGTCCAGGCGAGGCCTGTCACCACACCCACCCGGTCCTCGGTCTCGGATTCGCCGTGGCGGTATTTCTGCACGCCAAGATACTGGTTGACGATTTCCGCCGTCACCTTGATCTTCTTTTTCTTCGACGTCATGAGGTCCTTGATCGCTTTTCGCGACAGGGAGTTGATCTCCCGCTCCAGGTTGCGGACGCCCGCCTCGCGCGTATAGCGGTGCAGGATTTCTTAGATCGCCTCGTCTGTGATCTCGAATTCCTTCTTCTCCAGGCCGTGATGCTCCATCGATTTCGGAATGAGATGGCGCTTGGCGATCTCAAGCTTCTCCTCGTCGGTGTAGCCGGCGATGCGGATGATCTCCATGCGGTCGAGCAGCGCCGGCGGAATGTTGAGCGTGTTCGACGTGGTCACGAACATCACGTTCGAGAGATCGTATTCGACCTCAAGATAGTGATCCATGAACGTGCCATTCTGCTCGGGGTCGAGAACCTCGAGCAATGCC
>JBKKDI010000098.1:0-11864 GCA_046708645.1 Aestuariivirga sp. | reverse complement strand
GATATTTATTACCGGGAACGGGTGATCATCGGCGCTGCATCCTTCATCGAACCGGCGCGAGATTTCCGCGACTACGTCCGCGCCATCAAGGAAAAGTTGCTGCGCGAGTTGCGGCCGTTGCAGTCGTAAAGCTCCCTACTCTTCCGTCATCCCGGCGAAAGCCGGGACCCATGTCAAACACGGTACGGATTCTCGCAGAGTCTTCACGCTGAGAGGTGGGTCCCGGCTTTCGCCGGGATGACGGACTGTGTTTGCATCGCCTCCATCAGTTTCGCCGCTGCGTCGCGCAAATCCTTTTCAGCAAAACCTGCAAAGCTGAGGAGCAGGCCCTGCCCGCGCCTGCGCCCCGTATAGTGGCTGGAGAGAGATTGCGTTTCGATGCCGCGAGCGGCGAGGCGCTGAACCCACTTCTCGTCGTCAACGCCTGGCGGCAGCCGAAGTAACAGCATCAGGCCCGAAGGCGATGCATCGATGGTGAAGAGCGCGCCATCCACCGGCTTCAATGCGGCGATCAGTGCGGCCCGGCGGCCGGCATAGATGCGGCGCATGCGGCGAATGTGAATGGCAAAGGCGCCGGAGTTCATGAATTCGGCAAGTGCGGGCTGGGCAATGAGTGAGGGCGGAGCACCGTGAGCTAGCCGCTCTTCGCGAAAGCGGCCCATCATCGCCTTGGGCACGACGATAAATCCCAGCCGCAGGATCGGTGAAAACACCTTCGAGAAGGTCCCCGAATAAATGACGCGTGCGTGCCCGTCGAGACTCATGAGAGCGGGCAGCGGACGGCCGACATAGCGGTACTCACTGTCATAGTCGTCTTCGATCACAATGGCGCTGGCCTCGACCGCCCAATCGAGAAGTTCGAGCCGGCGTGTCAGCGGCATGGTGACGCCGGTGGGATATTGCCGGGCCGGAGTTACGAAAGCAGCGCGGGCATCGCCCGCCAATTCGCGGCCCTTGGCCACCACCAGACCCTCCGCATCGACGGGAATGGCAACCCCCGCCACGCCACCCATGGAGAAGACGCGCCGTGCCGTGGGATAACCCGGTTCCTCAAGCCAGATCTTGTCGCCCTCCGTCAACACCGCCCGGTTGATAAGGTCGAAGGCATCCATGCCGCCCGCCGTCACGATCACCTGTTCGGTATCGCAAGAAATGCCCCGCCACTCGAAGAGATGGCGGGCGATGGCCTGGCGAAGCGGCAGCCAACCGAAGGCATCATTATGTTCCAGGAGCGCGATTGGCGGATTCCGCCAGTAACGTCCGAGCAGGCGGCCCCATTGATCATGGGGGAAGCTCTCCCAATCGACGAGGCCATGGCGGAAGGGCCTGGCCGGTTGGCGCCGGTTTTCGTGTTTTAAGTTGGATGGAGGCTTCTTGCCTGTCTGCGGCGTGAGCAGCGCCTCGGGAAGCTCCGGGGCCACCCTGGTGCCGGAGCCAGAGCGGGTTTCCACATAGCCTTCGCTGAGAAGCTGCTCATAGGCTTCAACCACCGTGGCGCGCGCTACTTGGAGCTCCTCGGCCAAGGTCCGGGTGGACGGCAGTTTGGATTGGGGTTTAAGACGGCCGTTCAGCACCAGGCCCCTGATCTGCCGTGCAATTTGCGACTGAATAGGCTCCCGATCGAGCCGGTCAACGCCGATTTCGCTGGCGGAGGTTCCCAAAAGCGGTCTGTTCATTGGCGGGCGATTTGGTCCTTTCCTCCAGACCATACAGCAGTCATTGAGAGGCTGCAAACACGAGGACCGGCCATGACGGATGCCCCCAGCGAAAGAACGCGGGTCAAGCGGCTTAACAAGCGTGCCAAATACGACGAGGAAACGGTACATGCCATCCTCGACGCCATGCCCATCTGCAATGTGGGCTACGTGTTCAATGGCACGCCTTACGTGACGCCTACCCAGCAATGGCGCGAGGGCGACCACATGTACTGGCACGGCTCATCGGCCAGCCGCATGCTGGAGACCTGCGAGAGTGCCGAGGTCTGCGTCACCGTCAGCATCATCGACGGCTTCGTGATGGCGCGCTCGGGGTTCAATCACTCCTGCAATTATCGCTCGGTGATGGTGTTCGGGCGGGCCTTCAAGGTGACCGATACGGCCGAGAAGGTGGCACGGCTCAAGACGTTCACTGAACAACTCTTCCCCGGGCGCTGGGACATGCTTCGGCCGCCAACAACGCAGGAACTGAAGGCTACGACGATGCTGGGCTTGTCTTTGGACGAGGCCTCGGCCAAGGTCCGCAACGGCCCGCCGGGCGACGAGGAGGAGGACTATGCATGGCCGGTCTGGGCCGGTGTCATTCCCGTGCGCATGGAAATTCTTCCGCCTACGGACGATCCGCGCCTGCTGGCGGGCTTGAAGCCGCTGGAGCATGTGACGTCGTTCAAAATCGGATAAACGCGGCATGAAGCTCCTGGTCTTTCAGCACATCGACTGCGAACATCCCGGCATCTTCCGCAGATTTCTGAAGGAAGATGGAATTTCCTGGGACGCCGTCGAGCTTGATGCGGGCGAGGTGATCCCGCCGCTCGAGGGCTACGACATGCTGTGGGTGATGGGCGGCCCGATGGATGTGTGGGATATCGAAGACCACCCATGGCTCATCGCCGAAAAGCAGGCGATCCGCCACTGGGTGCGCGAGCTCAAGCGGCCATTTCTTGGCGTCTGCCTCGGCCATCAATTGCTGGCGGACGCATTAAATGGCACCTGCGGGCCGCAACGGCCGGCAGAGGTTGGCATTCTCGATGTCGACCTTACCGAGGCGGGCAAGGCCGATCCTGTCTTCGGTTCCCTGCCGCCCCGGGCGAAGGCGCTGCAGTGGCATGGCGTGCGCGTGGCGCAGGCGCCGGAGGGCGCGGTCGTGCTAGCCAGTTCCAGCGTCTGCCCCATTCAGGCCATGCGCATTGGGGCCAATGCTTACTCGATGCAGTATCATGTGGAGCTTGAGCCCGACACAATCACCAACTGGGGCAAAATTCCCGCCTATGAACAGTCGCTGGAGAAAGTTCGGGGGCCGGGGGCGCTCGCCGGTCTTGCCCGCGAAGCCGAGCCGCTGATGGACGGCTTCATCGCCAACGCCCGTATGCTTTATCGCAATTATATGCGAGCTGTGCGGCAATAAACTGCGCTAATTCTATTCTTGTCATCGCCGGATTTATTCCGGCGACCTATTCCACCGTCTTGGATGAATAACGCAAGCGGAGGGTTGGGTTCCCGGGACAAGCCCGGGAATGACAAAAAAGGGGTGCATCACTCCGCCATCGCGCCGATAATGCGCACCCAGCTTCTGATGCCGCGCTGGAAGCTTGAGAGATTGTATTTTTCGTTGGGGCTGTGGATGGCGTCGTCGTCGAGGCCGAAGCCCACGAGGACCGAGTCCATGCCGAGAATGTCCTTGAAGGAGCGGCAGACGGGAATGGATCCACCCGAACCGATGAGCACGGCATCACGCCCGAACTCTTCTTTCAAGGCCTTTGCCGATTTGGCGATCCACGGGTTGTCTTCCCTGATTTCAGTTGCCGGGCTGCCATCGGCACGGGCGGAGAAGGCGATCTTGCAATCCTTGGGAATATGCGCCTTGGCGAATTTCTGGAAGGCCTTGAGTATCTTCTTAGGATTCTGCTTTCCCACCAGGCGAAAGGTGAACTTGGCGTGGGCCTTCGACGGCAGCACGGTCTTGACGCCCGGCTGCGTGTAACCACCCCAGATGCCGTTCACTTCCGCCGTCGGCCTTGCCCAGATCTGCTCGAGCACGCTCTTGCCCTTTTCACCTGCGGGCTGAGATAGCCCTACGCCGCCCAGAAACTTCTTTTCCGAAAACTTCAAAGCCTGCCACTGTTTTTTGGTAGCCTTGGGGAGATCCGCCACGCCATCGTAGAAGCCGGGGATTTTGACCTTGCCGTTCTTGCCGTGGATCGCGGCGATGAGCTTGGCAAGCACCCGGATCGGATTCATCGCAGGGCCGCCATACATGCCGGAATGAAGATCGATGCGGGGACCGGTGATGGTGATTTCCTCTTTCACCATGCCACGGAGCCTGGTTGTGATCGCGGGAGTCTTCGCATCCCACATGCCGGTGTCGCAGACAAAGGCGGCATCGCAAGAAAGCTCGGCCTTATTAGCCTTCAGGAATGGAATGAGCGAGGGCGAGCCCGATTCCTCCTCGCCCTCAATCAGGAAGGTGGCTTTGACCGGCAATGAACCCATAGCGGCGATCCAGGCGCGGGCCGCTTCCACGAAGGTCATGAACTGTCCCTTGTCGTCGGCGGTGCCGCGGCCATACATGCGGTCAACGCCGTCTGTTCCCTTTTTTAGAACCGGCTCAAAAGGGGGCGTGTTCCACAGATCGAGAGGATCGGCCGGCTGCACGTCGTAGTGGCCGTAAAACAGGAGATGGGGTGTCTTGGGCCCAGCATTCTTCGGCGTGTAGTGGGCGACAACCATGGGCCGTCCCGGCGTGGGCCTGACGCTCGCCTCGAAGCCCATGCCGTTTAAGTCCGCGGCAATGCTGCTGGCGGCCTTTTCGCAGTCGCCGGCGTGGGCCGGGTCGGTGGAAACCGAGGGGATACGGACGAGATCGAACAGCCGGGAGAGGCTTTGGTCGAACTCATGTTCGGCGGTTGCGAGAATGGCATTAAGGTCGGGCATCTGGGTTCCTTCACTATTTCAGAGGGTTTTGCGCAAGATCGTTTATTTGACCCTTGCCGCAGCCCGATTCACGGGCGAAGATGACGCTAAGCCACGGAATCGCATGCACTGTCTCACGGCGCCCCGATGCGCGGCAAGGGTGTTCGCATGACCATGGCCGAAACCACTTTCTCACTTGCCCGCGACAGTTTGCAGGCGCGCGAGCCAGCGGCCCGGCTCGACCGGTTCCGCCGCCGGGGCTACCAGCGCTACCGGCTGGTCAGGTCGCACATCAACCTCGCCTATGTGTGGAAGCGGCGCTGGTTCATCATCACCATGATTTTAGGTTTTATCTTCATGGCGGCGCCAACGCCCGCAGGCCTCTCCCATGATGGGCAGATCGTTCTGGTCATGTCGCTCATGGCCACGGTCCTGTTCATCTCGGAGCCGGTGCCCCTGCCCTCGGTGGCGCTCCTTATCGTCATTGGCCAGGTCGTCCTTCTGGGGCTTGATTCCACCACAGTCGCCAAGAGCCTGATGACGGACTCGGTGCTGTTCATCATGGGATCCTTGATGCTCGCCGTGGCGGTGGTGAAGCAAAAACTCGACCGGCGGATCGCTTTGGCCATTGTGCGGATGACGGGCACCAGTGTGTTCTGGATTAGCTTCGGCATTACGGCGGTGTGCGGGGTGCTCGCCTCGTTCATCGGCGAACACACCGTGGCGGCCATGATGCTGCCGGTGGGTGTCACACTCATCAGCCTCACTTCAACCGACGCCAAGAAAGTGAAGAATCTCGCTGCGGTTCTGTTGCTGTCGATTTCCTACGGTTGCGCCATCGCTGGCATCGGAACGCCCTCGGGCGGAGCGCGCAACGCCATCATGATCGGCTACTGGCAGGATTTCTTCTACGATCCCGCCAACCCTGCAACGCGCCGCTACCTGATGGATTACCTGACATGGATGCTCTACGCCTATCCCATGTTCCTGGTGCAGCTGCCGATCGTTTCGGCGCTGCTGTTCTGGACTTTCAAGCCTGAGTATCGCGACCTTTCCCGCGCCGTGGCGCGATTGCGGACGCAGGTGATCATGGACGGGCCGCTGGGAATGCCGGGATGGTCGGCCATCCTCCTGTTCATTCTGACCATCATCGGCTGGATTGCTTTCTCCGAGCAACTGGGGCTGGGCATTGTGGCGATCACCGGCGCCGTCGCTTTCCTCGTTGCGGGGCTGGTGCGCTGGGAGGATATCAATTCCGGAGTGAACTGGGGCGTCGTCTTGCTCTATGCGGCGGCGATCTCACTCGGCGTTGAAATGAAAGAAACGGGAGCCGCCGAGTGGGTGGCGCAAACCTTTATCGGAGCACTTGCACCCTTTGGAGCGGACCGGGGCTTTGGCCTCTATGCCGCCGTCGCAGTGCTAACGACGATCGTCACCAACACCATGACCGCGGGTGCTGCCGTCGCCGTACTTGGCCCGGTGGTGCTCCAGACGGCGACCGTCGCCGGGGACGATCCGCTCACCATCGGCTTCATCACGGCCATTGCCTCGGCCTTCGCCTATATTACCGCGGCCGCCCACCCGGCGTTCACAATCATTTATGCTTCCGGTTATCTGAAGGCCTCGGATTTCTTCCGGTCAGGAATTCGCATGACGTTCGTTTCGCTCCTGCTGATCCTCGGCGCCGCTACCTTCTACTGGCCGTTGATTGCGCGATGACACCGGCTGCCGCATAATTGGCCATGCTCGGATTTTTCAAGCGCACCACGCTCTCGGACCGCCAGGAAGCGGCGGTGCAGAAGACGCTGAAAACCCTGGCGGCGCAACGGCGAAACCGGTTTCGCATCCTCGCCTGCATCGACGGGTCTGACGAATCCTTCGTGACTGTCCGCTTCGCCGCGCGGTTTGCCCAGGGTGATGAATGCGACATCATCGTGCTGTTCGTGCGCCCCATCGACCAGGGGCTTCACTCCGGCGGCCTGCAAGTCAGGTTGGCGCGCCAGAACATGATGGACGCGGGCTTCGAGCTTCCGGGCGTCAAAAATCTCAGGCGGGCGCTTGAAATCCTGAAAGAGGAAGGGATCGACGCGGAATCCTGGCCGCGCGAAACCGCCCACCAGGATGCCTGGGGCGATGCCGCAGGCGACACCAAGGTCGAATACCAAAGCCCGGAAGGGCGCAACGTGGTGCTTAAGCTCAAAACTGCGCCCGACGCGGCCAGTGGCATACTCGACCAGTATGAGCTTGGCCCCTACAATCTCATGATCCTCGGCCAGCCCTCGAAATGGCGGGGCGAGATCAAGGCGTTCTTCGATGCAGGCATCGTCCAGACCGTCGCCACCATGGCGCCGTGCTCGGTTCTCGTGGCGCGCCAAAGCCTGGAGAAGAAGGGTTTCTTCATCTGCACCGACGGCACGTCGCGCTCGATGCAAGCGGTGCGCCGCGCCGCCGTGCTGGCGCACATGACGGATGAACCGATTACGCTATTTTCAGCCGCCGACAGCGAGGCAGGACGCGGTGCGGCGGAGGAAGCGGTGGCCAACGCCAAGGCTTTGCTCAAGGCCATGAAGATTTCCGTTACCGATACCAAGGTGGCAGTGGGAAATGCCGTCGAGGAAATCGTCGAACGTGGTTCCCTCTTTAAGATTGTCGTGGTGACCGACGAGGGCCGCTCGCGCCTGCAACGCCTTTGGAAGGGCTCAACGGCAACCGACGTTGTCCGCAAGGCGCGCACCAGCGTTCTCGACGTGAGGTAACTGGCATGACCGATTTCAAGCTCTATTGTTTTGGCGAATCCGGCAACAGCTACAAGGCCGCGCTGATGCTGGAATTGTGCCGTCTCCCGTGGACGCCGGTGTGGGTCGATTACTTCAATGGCGAAACCCGAACCCCCGAATACCGCCGCACGGTGAACGAGATGGGCGAAGTGCCGGTTCTGGTGCATGGCGCCAAGCGCCTTTCACAGTCCGGCGTGATCCTCGACTATCTGGCGGAACAAACGCGCAAGTTTGGGCCCAAGAGCGAGGACGAGCGCCGCGAAATCTGGCGCTGGATTCTCTTCGATAATCACAAGTTCACCAGCTATCTGGGTACGCTCCGATTTCTCATCAATTTCGCCAAGTCGGGCGAAACCCCGGTGACGGAATTCCTGCGGGCGCGATGCCTCACCAACCTCAAGATTGTCGACGGGCATCTCTCGGAGAACCCCTTCGTCATCGGCAAGCGCGCCACCATCGCCGACTTTTCGATGTGCGGCTATCTGTACTACGGCGAAGAGTTGTCAGTGCCGCTCGATCCTTACATCCATGTTCTGAATTGGCTGGATCGCATCAAGGCGCTGCCGGGATGGAAACATCCTTACGACCTTCTGCCACGGGCGAAGGCTTGATCAGGCGACGCGCCGGGGCATCGGGGCAAAGGAGCTTAGCCCCAGCCATTGCTGCATGACATTAGCGATGGCCGGGTCGCCATCGAGGTGGAGCTGGCGCTTCTCGACTTCCTGGGCAACGGTGGAAATGCCCATCCACACAGACGTCATGCTACGGAGCGACCCCCGCACCAGCAGGTCGATCTCAAAACCCGGATCGAAGCCGCACAGGTCGACGCCGCCGTCTTCGATCACCAGCCACCAGTTGCGCTGGGCTTGGGAAAGTTCGGGGTACTGAAACTGTATCGTGCAGCGCCGGGGCGGCAGCGGCTCGGGGCGCAGGCTGCGGCGCATGTCCCACATGAGGAGCGATGGGTCGAGATTGCGCAGGGAAACCCTGGATTCCACCCAGCGGTGGCCCCACCCGCCGAGGTCCATCACCACGCCCCGGAGTTCCTCACCGGCGGGGGTGAGGCGATATTCCGCCCCTTTCGAGCCGTGGCCCACGGTTGCGACCACACCCGCTTCGACCAGTTCCTTCAGGCGTTTCGAGAGCAGCGTTGGCGACATGCGCGGGACGCCCCGCCGCAAATCGTTGAAGCGGGTCGTTCCGCACAGCAATTCCCGCAGGATGAGGACCGTCCAGCGCTTGCAGACGATTTCCGAGGCCATGGCGATCGGACAGAATTGCCCATAACCTCCCTTGGTATCCATGTGAACCTCCAAGTGAAAACCCGGATAGCGACCATAGCCCCGATACAGTTTCAGAACTAGACGGTGGCAATTTTCGGCCCGATGATCCGCCTCTATTCTGAAAAGAGGACCTAAGTCATGACATCCACAGCAATCAAGAATATTCAGCCCAGCCAGGAAACTGATATCGTCGACACCGCCCGCCGCCTTGCCGGGGAATTCTCGGCTGGGGCCGCCGAATTTGACGAAAGCGGCGCCTTCGTCGCGCGAAACTACGACGCCATCCGCGCTTCCGGGCTTCTCACGGCGGCCGTGCCGACCGAGCTTGGCGGCCTTGGCGCCCGTTATGACGAGCTTTGCGAAATGTTGCGGCTGTTGGCCAAGGGCTGCGGCTCGACGGCGCTCGCCCTCTCAATGCACACTCACCAGGTGGCGATACCGGCCTGGCGCTGGCGGCATCAGAAAATTGCCGCCGTCGAACCGCTGCTCAAGCGGATTGCCGCGGAGAATCTCATCCTGCTTTCCAGCGGCGGGTCCGACTGGATCGCCGGTTCCGGCAAGGCGGTTAAAGTCGACGGCGGTTACCGCATTTCGGCACGGAAGATTTTTACATCCGCCGCACCGCTTGGAAATATCCTGATGACCGGCGCCGTCGTCCAGCAGGAGGGCCAACCGGATCAGGTCATCCATTTTGGCGTTCCCATGAAGGCGCCGGAGGTAAAGATACTCGACACCTGGAATACCATGAGCATGCGCGGCACCGGCTCACACGACGTACTGATCGAAGGCCTGTTCATCCCCGACAGCGCCGTCGCCATGACGCGCAAGGCCGGCGAGTGGCATCCGGTTTTCCAGATCATCGCCACGATCGCGTTTCCCCTCATCTACGGGGTCTATCTGGGGATCGCGGAAAGCGCCCGCGACATCGCCATCGGACTGGCGAAGAAACGCATGCCGACACATCATGTTATCGAACTTGCCGGACGCATGGAGACCGAGTTGCGCGGCGCCCAGATAGCGCACCGGTCGATGATCGCCGCGGTCGAGCACAATGCGCCCTCCGCTGAATCCGTGAACGATGTCATGATTGGCCGCGCGCTGGTCGCCGATCACGCATTGAAATCGGTGGAGCTGGCGATGGAACTGGCGGGTGGTGCGGGCATCTATCGCGCCAACGGGCTCGAACGCCGCTTCCGCGATGTTCAGGGTGCCCGCTTTCATCCGCTGCAATCGGGTCCGCAGGCGCAATACGCTGGCTCGATCGCGCTGGGATTGCCGGTGGCGAACGTGTTTTAAGAGGCCCTCATCCGGCCTCTTTGGGAGATTGTCGCGGAAGCAGTTCTGCGCGAAGTCTCTAGGCCTTGGCTTGCGGCGCCATGGCGTCGAGGTACTCGTCAAGGTGTTCGAGATTCTCGAAGCGCATCCAGCCCTCGTCGGTTTCCGCCTCAACGGTGCCATCGGACAGAATGCGGGCCGGACGGTTGCGGATGGAGCGCTCCTCCACAACGTAGAGCTGATCGCCCGTTCCTTCAGCAGAGGATGGCTCGGCAACCGGTTCGGACTCGGACTCGGGCTCGGGCGTGGCCTGTTCTTCGCCGAAGGCTTGCTGGATGCTGGTCTTGGCCTCGTCCAATGCCTTGATGGTTTCACCGACCGCGGGCGAAATCTCTTCCGTGGCCGTGGCCGCTTTGGACGTCCTGAGGCTAAACTCCGGGATGATGGTGGGGGTTTGGTCCGCAGGCGTAACTGCGGAGGTTTGGGGCAGTGTTACCGCACCGGCTTCCAGCGCGGAAATGACCCCGCCCAAGCCCAAGGCCACAACGCCGCCCACCAGCAAAATAGCCGCGAACTCCGAGGTAATGCCCCATCCAACGACGGAACCGGGAGAGAAAAAAATCATCAGCCCCAAGGCGATTGCCACTGCCGCCAGCAAGATACCGGCGATCAACATCAGTTTCGACATGCTCTCTCCCTTTGGGCAGGCCCGATTCGCCCCGTGATCGTTCCGTTAACAAACTGCATTCGTAGTTAATAATTCCTCACCAGTGTAGACCGGCTCGCGTCAGGATTCGACAATGATTTTCGGGGCCGGACGCGCCAGGCCGCCGCCTTCGATGGCAGCCCAAACCTGACGGGCAATGTCGCGGTAGAGGCTCGCGTGGAGCCCGTCAGGCAGCGATGCGGCGACGGGTTCCCCCCGGTCGGAGCGTTCGCGCAGGTCCTTGTCGAGGGGAATTTCACCGAGGAATGGAACGCCGAGCCGCTTGGCTTCATCGCGCGCGCCGCCGTGGCCAAAAATTTCGTGTCGCGCGCCACAGGTGGTGCAAATGAAATAGCTCATGTTCTCGACGATGCCGATCACCGGCACACTCACCTTGCGAAACATGTTGAGGCCCTTGCGTGCGTCGATCAGCGCCAGGTCCTGGGGGGTCGAGACGATCACCGCGCCCGACAGCGGGGTTTGCTGGGCCAGGGTCAATTGCGCGTCGCCCGTCCCCGGCGGCATATCGACAATCATGATATCGGTTTCACCCCAGGCGACTTCGCGCAGCAGCTGGGTAAGCGCCGACATGACCATGGGTCCCCGCCAGATCATCGGCGTGTCCTCGGCGACCAGAAAGCCGATGGACATGAGTTCCACGCCAAAGCGCGTCATTGGCCTCATCTTCTTGCCCTCGGCGTCGGACGCCTGGGGCTTGCCCGTGAGGCCGAAAAGTTTTGGCATGGAGGGGCCATAGACATCGGCATCGAGCACCGCCACTTTAAGGCCAAGCGAATGCAGCGCCAGCGCCAGATTGATCGCGGTCGTGGACTTGCCGACACCGCCCTTTCCCGAAGCGACCGCAACGATGTGCTTGACCCCCGCGACAGCGTTGCCACGCGTGGCGGCTTGCGCCTTGGGCCCCGGCTCGCGCTGGGCCGCGCGTTCGGCGGTGAGCGCTATCATCGCCTTGCGGACGCCGGGGATGGCCAGCACGGCCTCCTCCACGGCGCTCCGGAGCATTTCCATCGTCTTGATGTGGGCCGGATCGGTGGTGAGCGCGAACATCACCGTTCCGCCGTCAATGGCGATATCGGATACAAGTTTGGCCGAGATGAGATTGCCACGGCCATCTGGCGCGGCGATGCGCTTCAGCACCCCCAGCACATCCTCTTGTGTCACGGCCATGCGGTAATCC
>JBKKDI010000097.1:0-10713 GCA_046708645.1 Aestuariivirga sp. | reverse complement strand
TCGATGCACCCTTCGAAGCTGCACCGGGCGTGGTGCACCGTCCGCAGCCACCAGAAGCGTTACACCGCTTAGGCAATGTTTTGGAGACGCTGGGAAACTACGAGATTGCCGCCCTGCACAATATCATGACGCTCACCGGCTCGGCGCTTATCGCCCTGATGCTGGAGCGAGGCACTCTTTCTTCCGATGCTACCTGGGCCGCGGCCCATGTGGACGAGGATTACCAGATCGAAAACTGGGGCGAAGATGCCGAGGCTGCGGAACGCCGCACGGCACGGCATAAGGAATTCCTTGCCTGCTGCCGCTTTCTGGAATTTTGCCGGGCTCCCCTTCCCCCCTCGCGGGGGAAGGTGGCGCGAAGCGCCGGATGAGGGGGTGGTTCCGCCCTGCGGGTGCAGGACAGGACTCGCTGAACCACCCCCTCTTCCGTCTCGCGCCTGCGGCGCGATCCACCTTGTCCCGCAAGGGGAGAAGGGGAAGAGTTTCGAATATTTGACGGCATCGCCCCTGGCTGCTTTACAGATCGAAAGGAGTGAGCATCATGCAGGATGTTCTTGCGAAATTGGAAGCGCGCCGTGCCGAGGCTCGCGCGGGCGGCGGGGAAAAGCGCGTGGCCGCCCAGCACAAGCGCGGCAAGCTCACGGCCCGCGAAAGGGTCGAACTGCTGCTCGATAAAGGCTCCTTCGAGGAGTTCGACATGTTCGTCGAGCACCGCTGCACCGATTTCGGCATGGAGAAGACGAAATATCCCGGCGACGGTGTGGTCACCGGCTGGGGCACAATCAACGGCCGCGTCGCCTATGTCTTCGCCAAGGATTTCACGGTGTTCGGTGGCTCCCTCTCGGAAGCCCATGCCCGCAAGATCACCAAGATTCAGGATATGGCGCTGCAAAACCGAGCTCCCATCATCGGGCTTTTTGACGCGGGCGGTGCCCGCATCCAGGAGGGTGTCAACGCGCTCGGTGGTTATGGCGAAGTTTTCCAACGCAATGTGCTAGCCTCGGGCGTCATCCCCCAGATTTCGGTAATCATGGGACCTTGCGCGGGCGGCGATGTGTACTCTCCCGCCATGACCGACTTCATCTTCATGGTGCGCGGCACCAGCTACATGTTTGTCACCGGCCCCGACGTGGTGAAGACCGTGACCAACGAGAGCGTGACCGCCGAACAACTTGGCGGCGCGTCCGTCCACACGACCAAATCCTCGATTGCCGACAAGGCTTACGACAACGATGTTGAAGCCCTGTTGCAGATGCGGCGGCTCATCGACTTTCTGCCGTCGTCGAACACCTCGCCCATTCCCGAGATGCCCCAGTTCGACGATGCTGAGCGAATCGACATGTCGCTCGACACGCTCATCCCCGCCAACCAGAACCAGCCCTACGACATAAAGGAGCTGATCGTGAAGCTGGTGGACGAGGGCGACTTCTTCGAAATCCAGGAAGCGCACGCGAAAAATATCGTGACCGGGCTCGCCCGCATCGGCGGGCGCACCGTGGGGCTCGTCGCCAATCAGCCTCTGGTGTTGGCCGGCACCTTGGACAGCGATGCGGGCCGCAAGGGCGCCCGCTTCGTGCGCTTCTGCGATTGCTTCAATATCCCGATCGTCACACTGGTCGACGTGCCGGGCTTCCTGCCGGGAACGGCGCAGGAATATGGCGGCCTGATCAAGCATGGCGCCAAGCTGCTCTTCGCCTATGCCGAGGCAACCGTCCCCAAGATCACCGTCATCACCCGCAAGGCATATGGCGGGGCCTATGTGGTTATGGCTTCCAAGCATCTGCGGGGTGACGTCAATTATGCCTGGCCCACCGCCGAGATCGCCGTGATGGGTTCGCGCGGCGCGGCCGAGATCATCTATCGGTCGGAACTTGGCGATGCGGAGAAGATCAAGGGCCGCATAAAGGAGTTCGAGGAGCGTTTTGCCAATCCCTTCGTGGCCGCCGAGCGGGGCTTCCTCGATGAAGTCATCATGCCCCACTCGACGCGCAAGCGCGTGGCCCGCGCACTCAACATGCTGCGCCATAAGGAACTCGCCAATCCATGGAAGAAGCACGACAACATCCCGCTTTAGAACCCATCCGCACCACCTGCTGCATTGCCGGCGGCGGGCCGGCGGGCATGATGCTGGGATTCCTGCTGGCGCGGGCCGGCGTCGATGTTGTGGTGCTGGAGAAGCATGCCGATTTCCTGCGCGACTTTCGCGGCGACACGATTCATCCCTCCACGCTCGAACTCATGCATGAGCTGGGATTGCTCGATGAGTTCCTGCGACGGCCGCACCAGGAGGTGCGCCGGCTCTCCGGCCAGATTGGAGAAACCCGCGTGACGATCGCCGATTTCGGCCATGTGCGAACCCGCTGCAAATTCATTGCGCTGATGCCGCAATGGGATTTTTTGGACTTTATCGCAGATCAAGCCAAGGGTTATTCGGGCTTCCATCTGATCATGCGCGCCGAAGTCACCGGGCTTAGTGAAAAAGCTGGACGGGTCATCGGTGTCCGTACGGAAACTCCCACCGGTCCGCAAGAGGTTTACGCCGATCTTGTGGTCGGCGCCGACGGCAGGCATTCCACCGTGCGCGCGCAAGCGCAACTTGCCGTGGACGATTTCGGTGCGCCCATAGATGTGTTGTGGTTCCGTATCTCACGCCACGACAGCGATGAGTCCCAAACCTTCGGGCATGTGGAGGCGGGGCGTCTGCTGGTGATGCTCAATCGCGGCGATTATTGGCAGTGCGCCTATGTCATCGCAAAAGACAGTTTCGAAGCGATCCAGCGTGCAGGGCTGGACGGCTTCCGGGAGGATGTCGTTGCGTTGTCGCCGTTCTTGCGCGACCGCATCGGCGAACTCGCGACCTGGGAGGACATTAAACTCCTTACTGTGACGGTCGACCGGCTACGCACCTGGTTTAAGCCGGGCCTGCTGTGTATCGGCGATGCCGCCCATGCCATGTCGCCCATTGCCGGTGTCGGCATCAATCTCGCGGTGCAAGATGCGGTGGCCGCAGCCAATATTCTCGCTGGCCCGCTGAGATCGGGCAGTGCAAACGTCGATCATCTGAAGGCGGTTCAGGCCCGGCGCGAATTTCCGACACGGGTCACGCAGCGGCTACAAGTTGTGATCCAGAACCGGCTGATCAGCCGCGTGCTGGCAAGCCGCGAACGGCTGCAAGCACCCTGGGCCGTCAAGCTCCTGAATTACTTCCCGGTACTGCAACGCATCCCCGCATGGCTGGTGGGCGTCGGCTTGCGGCCCGAGCATGTGCATACGCCGGACGTTCTCGGGAAAGTCAGTTCGAATTAACAACATTCCTCATGCTGAGGTGCTTTGCCAAAGGCAAAGCCTCGAAGCGTTGTGCGGGGCGTGGTGCCGGCCCTTCGAGGCTCGCGTTCCGCTCGCGCCTCAGGAGGAGAGTGATTTACTTGATCACTTCCCCAATCAGATCGTATTCTTCTGCTTCCACGATACGGACACGGACCTTGTCACCGGACTTGAGGCCAGTTTCGCCGGGCAAGAACACGTTGCCGTCGATTTCCGGCGCATCCCAGGGTGAGCGGGCAATGGCTTCGCCGTTCTCCTCATCGATTTCGTCGACCAGAACCTCGATTTCGCGGCCGACCTTCGCCTGAAAGATTTCAGCGGAGATCTTTTGTTGCGCCGCCATGAAACGGTCCCAGCGCTCCTGCTTCACCTCGTCCGGCACTTGCGGCAGGCCCAGATCATTGGCTTTGGCGCCCGACACCGCCTCGTATTTAAAACATCCGACACGCTCCAGCCGCGCCTCCTTGAGCCATTGCAGCAAATACTCGAAATCGGCCTCCGTCTCGCCTGGGAACCCGGCGATGAAAGTGGAGCGGATCGCGATATCAGGGCAAATCTTCCGCCATGAAGCCAGCCGGTCCAGCACCTTTTCCTGGTTGGCGGGCCGTCCCATCGCTTTGAGCACGCCGGGTGCGGCATGCTGAAAAGGAATGTCGAGGTAGGGAAGTATCTTTCCCTCCGCCATCAGCGGGATCACATCGTCCACATGGGGGTAGGGGTAGACATAGTGCATCCGCACCCAGGCTCCGAGATCGCCCAGTTCCTTTGCCATGTCGTAGAACTTCGCGCGCACCTCGCGGCCGTGGAACTTGCTGGTGGCGTATTTCACGTCCACGCCATAGGCGCTCGTATCCTGCGAAATCACCAGCAGCTCCTTGACGCCAGCCTTCACGAGCCGCTCGGCCTCGTAAAGCACCGAAGCCATGGGCCGCGACACGAGATCGCCGCGGATTGAGGGGATGATGCAGAACGAGCAGCGATTGTTGCAGCCCTCGGAAATTTTCAGATAGGCATAGTGCTTGGGCGTGAGGTGCAACCCTTGTGGCGGCACCAGATCGTAAATGGGGTCGTGCATCGGCGGCAGCGCGTCGTGCACGGCACCCACCACCGCCCCATATTGATGGGGTCCTGTGATGGCGAGCACACCCGGATGCGCCGACCTGATCCTCTCAGCCTCAACGCCCAAACACCCCGTGACGATGACTCGACCATTCTCCGTCATCGCTTCGCCGATGGCGGAAAGTGACTCCTCCTTGGCTGAATCGAGAAACCCGCAAGTGTTGACAATCACCACATCGGCATTGTCGTAGCCGGGTGCGATCACATAGCCCTCGGCGCGGAGCTGCGTGAGAATGCGCTCGCTATCGACCAGCGCCTTCGGGCAGCCGAGCGACACAAGGCCGACCCTGGGCACATGCTTGTTCATGGGCCGGGGGTGTAGCGGAGCGGGGGGATTAGAGCAAATCGGCGCATTGCCATCCTTGACAAATCGCACCCTCCATGCGCTGTTCCGCGCCAATTCATCCGACTTCGCGGGGACATATGCACGCCTACCGGAGCCACACTTGTGGCCAGTTGAGACGAGACCACGCTGGCCAGGAGGTCCGCCTTTCGGGCTGGGTGCACCGGGTGCGCGACCATGGCGGGCTGCTGTTCATCGATCTCCGTGATCATTATGGCGTGACGCAGATTGTGGCCGATCCGGATTCGCCAGCCTTCGCCGAAGCCGAGAAACTGCGCTCAGAATGGGTGATCCGCGTCGATGGCAAGGTACGGCCGAGGCCAGAGGGCACCGAAAATCGCGAGCTGCCCACCGGTCTCGTGGAAATCTTCGCCACCCATATCGAGGTCCATTCCCAGGCGGCTGAACTGCCGTTGCCGGTGTTCGGCGACACTGAGTATCCCGAAGATATTCGCCTCAAATACCGCTTCCTCGATCTTCGCCGCGACCGCATCCATGGCAACATCATAAAGCGCGGGCAGATCATCGACTCGCTCCGCCGCCGCATGAAGGAACAGGGCTTCTTCGAATTTCAGACGCCGATCCTCACGGCCTCATCGCCGGAGGGCGCTCGCGACTTCCTGGTACCCTCCCGCCTCCATCCCGGTAAATTCTATGCGCTGCCCCAGGCGCCGCAGCAGTTCAAGCAGCTTATCATGATGTCGGGCTTCGACCGCTATTTCCAGATCGCGCCCTGCTTTCGCGATGAGGACGCACGCGCCGACCGGTCGCCCGGCGAATTTTATCAGCTCGATATCGAGATGAGCTTCGTCACCCAGGAAGACGTGTTCAGCGCGGTCGAGCCCGTGCTGCGCGGCGTCTTCGAGGAGTTCAGCGAAGGGAAACCGGTGACGCCGAGCTTTCCGCGCATTGCATTTCGCGATGCGATCCGCCGCTATGGCACCGACAAGCCGGATTTGCGCAATCCGATCAAAATGCGAAACGTGACGGAGCATTTCGCGGGTTCGGGCTTCAAGGTCTTCGCACAAATGATCGCCTCGGATCCCAAGGTTGAGGTCTGGGCCATCCCCGCGCCGAAGGGTGGCTCGCGCGCCTTTTGCGACCGCATGAATTCTTGGGCGCAGCAACAGGGCCAACCGGGGCTCGGCTATGTGTTTTGGCGCGAGGGCGAGGAAGGCGGCGCTGGCCCAATCGCGAAGAACATTGGCCCTGAGCGGACCGGCGCGATCAAACAGAAACTTGATCTTGATGTGGGAGACGCCTGCTTCTTTGCGGCCGGCCAGCCGTCGAAATTCTACAAATTCGCCGGTGAGGGTCGCACCAGGATCGGCGAAGAACTGGGCCTTGTCGCCAAGGATCGCTTCGAGTTCTGCTGGATCGTCGATTTCCCGATGTATGACTGGAACGAGGATGAGAAGAAGGTCGACTTCTCCCACAATCCCTTCTCCATGCCGCAGGGCGGCCTCGAAGCGCTGGAGAGCAAGGATCCACTCGATATTCTGGCCTTCCAATACGACATTGTCTGCAATGGCATCGAACTGTCCTCGGGCGCCATTCGCAACCACCGCCCTGATATAATGAAAAAGGCCTTCGAGATTGCCGGTTATTCAGAGCAAGTGCTGCTCGACAAATTCGGCGGCATGTACCGGGCCTTCCAGTATGGCGCACCTCCCCACGGCGGCATAGCACCGGGCGTGGACCGCATCGTTATGCTGCTATGCAACGAGCCGAACATCCGCGAGGTCGTTCTGTTTCCGATGAACCAGCAAGCCGAAGACCTGCTGATGGGGGCACCCTCCGAGGTGACGCCGAAGCAGTTCCGCGAACTGCACATCAGGCTCAATCTGCCGGAAGATTAATTCCGCATTCTCATCATGCCCGGACTTGATCCGGGCATCCTTTCCGCCTCACCCGAGAAGATGGCCGGGTCGAGCCCGGCCATGATGACAGAGGGGACTTGGAAAATTCAGTCGTTGGCAGTTACCGACACACCGAGTTTGGTGACGGCCTCGCCGGGCATGGCGGGGTTGAGCGTCATCAATTCCTGCACCTTGATGGGAGCCGCCGGCTTTACCGCCAGGGTGATCGATCGCGGATTTTTGAGGAAGCTGTTGACCGCGCCCACCACCTGATCGGTGAAGGCCTGATTGTTAAGCTGCATCAGACCCAACTGCACCATGGCCCCGGCATTGGCCACCATGGTGGCCTCATCCATCCCCTGCATGGCGGCGGCGATCGGCAGCACTTTCTTGGTGATCGAGTTATCCTCGAACCGGAACGTGAACTCGCTGAGTGACACGTTCTGCAACTCCGGCATCAGCGCCGTGAAGTCGGGCTCCTTGCCGGTGGCCTGGGCCTTTTGCAGTTCACCGTAGACCGCCAGCGGAATATCGCCGGCGCCAACCGAAAATCTTAACGCGCCCATGTCCTTGCCGATATAGGCGAAGTTGAGCGCGAGCCCCATCTTGCCATCGGCGATGTCCATCTTGCCGTCGCCCTCGATATCGAAGGTGAGGCCCGCATAGCCGAGTTGCTTGAGCGAGCCCGTGGGATCGATCTGGGCCATAGCAGACTCTGGGATCACCACGTTGGCGAGTTTGCCGGTGAAATTGCCGGCACCAGTCACCGGATCGCCGTCCCAGGTCGATTCGTAGCCGTCGGAGGTGATCGTCTGACCCATGGTCACGACAGTGATCGGACCCGACGACATTTTTCGGGCGACGTTCATGCTGGCGCGGAGCGCCGTTTCCGGCACCGGATTGTCGCCTGGATCGCGGACATACCAGCCTTCCGCCGCGCCTTTTGGCATGATGACGGTGAAGGCCATGCCGGAGGAATCCGTGATCGCCATGTTGATGCCGGTAAAGGAGGCACTGCCGATCTCGTAGAGGCCATCGCCTTCATCCGAGACATTCTGAAGTCCGATGCTGTCGATGGTCAGCTTTATCCCCGGCGTGCCGGCGCCGGCCGCCTTGTCGACGCTGAGTTTGTTAATGGTAATGTTGCCGGAACCATCGTCGTCGATGGACGCGTAGGTGGGCTCCACCTGCAACTGGCTCTTCCAGCTGTCGAGAAGTACCCTCACCACCTCCGGGACATCGGCCGCCGGGGCGGGAAGCGCCAGAGCCCAACCGGCAAGGCAGATCAGCACAAAGGTCTTGGTCATGGTTTTCATGGGGGTTCCGTTTTTTGTGGGGGCGGTTCGTTAACCGATCATAAGTGAAGGGGTGATGAACTGCAAAGCCCATTGCCGATTCAGACCCGAACGGCTAGGTTTCGTGGCAATTCACGATGAACGAAGGGTGGACGATGCGGATATTGTTTGCGGCGGTGGCGATGATTTTGGCATTTGCCGTCGCGGCTCCAGCGGTGGCCAGCACCACGGCGCGCACCAGCACCGAGGAACAGCTTGCTCTTAAGAAGAAGCGGGTTGCGGCCCTGAAGGCGGAAGCGCGCAAGAGGGCGGAACTCGCCGCTCTAGCGAGGCAGAAGGCCGACCAGCGGAGGCGCCTGTCCCGGCGCGAGTGCGGCGGCTTCCTCGAATGCCTGTTTGGCCAGCCCCGCGACCGCCAGCGCCAGTCAAGACGCGGCGTGGGCCGCGACCGCATGACGGCGGAAGTCGTCTCGTGGGAAGGGGCGCAGGAATATGCACCGGGCTCGATCATTATCCGCACGCCCGAACGCTCTCTCTATTATGTGCTGGGCGACGGCAAGGCGCGGCGTTACAAAGTAGGCGTAGGCCGCGAGGGCTTCCAGTGGAGCGGCAATTCGCGCATCGTCAGCAAACAGGAATGGCCAAGCTGGACCCCTCCCCAGACAATGATCGAGCGCGAAGCCGCCAAGGGCCACTTCATTCCGGACTACATGGAAGGGGGGCCTGGAAATCCCCTGGGAGCGCGCGCCATGTATATCGGCGGCACCCTGTACCGCATTCACGGCACCAACGATGCGGGCTCTATCGGCGGCGCTGTGTCATCGGGCTGCATACGCATGATGAATTCCGATGTGGTCGATCTCTACAATCTCGTCAGGGTGGGTGCCCGCGTCTACGTCTACCAATAGAACCCCCTGAAATGAACTGACCCCGGAGGCGATGCCGTCCGGGGTCCAGTCCTGAAGATTCGCTTTAGAAGCTTACTTCTTCTTTTTGGAGGCCTTTTTCTTGCCGGCCTTCTTCGCAGGCTTCTTCGCAGCTTTCTTCGCCATGTTCATTTCTCCTAGAGTGTTGTTAGTACCCCACAACGCAGGTAGGCCACACGTCAAACAACTGAAACCGCGGATCGACTGCTTTTCCCGTTGTCATCGGAGTGAGTTGTGTACCCGTTTGTGTGATTCGGCAATATGCCGTCAACATCTGGTATGTCGCCCGATTTTTCCTAACATCCGGTAAACGCTGAAATAACGCTCCTGCCGTCCGCATACGGACGAAGTGGCCCCGATTCGCCGAATCCCCGCTCAACACAAGGGAAACTCCGGGCCGTCAGTACACGGACGGCCGCCCCTTTTTTGGCCACGGAGGCTGTTGTTGCTTCCCCATTACCGCCTGTTACCTAATTGCACAGGGCAAAAAAAATGTGGATGATGGATCGAAAACGGACGTCGTCGAGCTTTTTTCGCCGTCATTCTTGTCTCAGCGCGGCTGATATTGTCAGACCGCTCCCGCTTCTAAAAAATTGCCCGGCAAAGCTTGAACCTATCATCGTGGACGATCTCATCTCAGTTTCTCCAACCCTGGCCGGCCATGATGCACAAATAAGAATGGCCGGAACGATGTCCGGCCATTGCGTTGAGATCAGACAATCTCCGCTATGAACACCCACTCGTTGATCCGCATGTATCGCACTTCATGCAGGTGCCGTTTCTCACCATGGTGAAGTTACCGCATTCGTCGCAGGACTCGCCCTCATAGCCTTTCATGCGGGCCTCGGCGCGGCGATCTATTGCCACCATCGCCACCGGCTCGACATGAACATGAACGGCGCTCTCGGCCAGCGCCAAGCCGCCCACGGATTCTGCCGCCACGCGCATTTGCAGGGCAAGGGCCGGCGACGCCGACGTTGTTGTCTGCGGCATCACCACCACGTTGGAAAGATTCTGGTTGCGCACGAAACCCGACGACAGGACGCGGGCGGCGGAAACCCGGGGGCTTTCGTCGCTGCCAACCCCTTTACCCAGTGCATCGAAGCCCAGTTCCGAGGCATCGACATGGGCGAGGTCGTTGCGGCCGAGATAGGATACCGCCAACTCGCGGAAAATATAGTCAAGGATCGACGTGGCGTTCTTGATCGAGTCGTTGCCCTGCACCTGGCCTGCCGGCTCGAACTTGGTGAAGGTGAAGGCGTCGACGAATTCCTCCAGCGGCACGCCATATTGCAGGCCCACCGATACGGCGATGGCGAAATTGTTCATCATGGCGCGGAGCGCCGCACCCTCCTTGTGCATGTCGATGAAGATTTCTCCGAGCTTGCCATCGTCATATTCGCCGGTGCGGAGGTAGACTTTGTGGCCGCCCACCACGGCTTTCTGGGTATAGCCCTTGCGCCGCCCCGGCAGCCGCTCGCGGCCGCGCATGACCTCGACGATTTTTTCGACGATCGTTTCGATACGCTGCACCTGGGGCTTGGCCATCAACGCCTCAACCGCGTCCTCGGTCTCCTCCGCCTCATCGGCGATAAGCTGGGATGACAGCGGCTGCGACAGCTTGGAACCGTCGCGGTATAGCGAGTTGGCCTTGATGGCGAGCTTCCATGACAGCATGTAGGCCGCCGTGCATTCCTCCACAGTCGCCTCATTCGGCATGTTGATGGTCTTGGAAATGGCGCCGGAAATGAAAGGCTGGCTTGCCGCCATCATGCGGATATGGCTGGCGACGGAAAGATACCGCCGGCCGATGCGGCCGCAGGCATTGGCGCAGTCGAACACCGGCA
>JBKKDI010000096.1:0-10959 GCA_046708645.1 Aestuariivirga sp. | reverse complement strand
GCCGCTTCACCCGGCGGGGGTCTGACTCCAAAATCTCGAACTCGATCCCGCTGCCGTGCCGGATGATTTCACCGCGCGCCGGAACGCGGCCGGCCATTTTGAACACGAGGCCCGCCAGCGTGTCGGCGGTTTCCTCGTCCTCGTCGGGCAGGAGATCGACGCCGAGCAGTTCCTCCACCCGGGCGATATCGACACGGCCATCGGCCACATAGACACCCTCGCCCGCGGGCTTGATGAGGCTGCCTTCATCGGTGTCGTGCTCGTCGGAAATGTCGCCGACGATTTCCTCCATGAGGTCCTCAATGGAGATCAAGCCATCGGTGCCGCCATATTCGTCGATGACGATGGCGAGATGGATATGGCTCGCCTGCATTTTTACCAGAAGAACCGACGCGGGCATGGAGGGCGGCACGAACAGGACATCGCGGTGCAAGCCCGATTGCCGCACTGTCATCGAAAGCTCGGAAGCGGCAATCGACAGGCCGGGCTTGCCGGATTTGGGCGTCTTGCGCTTGGCTCCCTTGGCCGTCATCCAGCTCATGAAATCCTTCACATGGACCATACCGGTGATTTCATCGAGCGACTCGCGATAGACCGGCAGGCGCGAATGGCCGGCCTCGATGAAACGCTGCATCAGTTCGCGCATGGTGGCCTGGTCCTCGATTGCCACGATATCGACGCGCGGCACCATGGCGCCATCGACGCGCAGGCCTGAGAACTCGATGATGTTGAGCATCATCGACTTGGCTTCCTGGCCGAAGGCTTCGCCCGGATTCTCGGCGGCGTGAATCTTGATGGCGCCTTCCAGGCTTTCACGGAGGCCCCTGTCGGAACGGCCCGAGAGGCGGGCTTTCAGCTTGCGCCAGAAATTGTCGTCGTCACCGTCGGTCATAGGGATCGGAAATTCCAAGTCCTTTCAAGATTTCAGTTTCCAGATTCTCCATCGCGCTGGCGTCCTTGTCCGTTTCATGATCATGGTCCAGGAGATGCAAAAGGCCGTGCACCATAAGGTGGGTGGCGTGGTGCGGCAATGTCTTGCCCTGTTCCAGCGCTTCGCGTGCCACGACGCCAGCGGCCAGCACGATGTCACCCAGGGCCACCGCCTCGCCTCCGGGAGGAATCACCTTTTTCGCGGGGAACGACAGGACATTAGTGGCGTGAGCCTGGCCCCGCCATTTGGCGTTAAGCGCCGCCATGGCTTCATCGTCGGTGAACAGAAATGCCACCTCCAGATTTTCTTGCGTGATGCCCATGACAGCGGCGGTTACGTCAACGGCCCTGGCGGCAAGCTCCTCGAGAGCTGGAACAGCATCCCAGGCCCCATCATCGACGGCGATGGAGACGATCATTTCTTCGGTTTGGCCAGCTTCTTGTCGTAAGCGGCGACAATGCGCCCGACGAGGGGATGGCGCACGATATCCGAATTGGTGAAAGCGGTGACGGCAACGCCTTCGACACCCTTGAGCGTCGCCACCGCGTCCGCCAGACCCGACGTGATGCCTTGCGGCAGATCGACCTGGCTTGGGTCGCCCGTCACCACCATGCGGCTGCCTTCGCCCAGGCGGGTGAGAAACATCTTCATCTGCTGGGGCGTGGTGTTCTGCGCTTCATCGAGAATGACGAAGGCGGAACTGAGCGTGCGGCCCCGCATGAAGGCAAGAGGTGCGATCTCGATCTGGTTTTCAGCGAGTCCCTTGGCCACCAGGCTCGCAGGCATGACATCGTAAAGAGCGTCATAGAGAGGCCGCAGATAAGGATCGACCTTCTCCTTCATGTCGCCGGGGAGAAAACCCAGACGCTCGCCCGCCTCGACCGCGGGCCGCGACAGCACAAGGCGGTCCACATCGCCGTTCATCAGGGCTTCCGCGGCACAAGCGACCGCCAGATAGGTCTTGCCGGTGCCGGCGGGACCGATGCCGAGGACCAGTTCGTTGCGGCGGATCGCTTCCACATAGCGCCCCTGCATGGGGGTGCGCGGCGTCACCAGTTTTCGCCGGGTGCGCACACTGCCGCTGACTCCTGTTTCTTGCGCCTCGGCGGTTTCGCGCATTCTGATCGCCCCTTCGATTTCGCCGCGCGTGATCTCGGCTCCGCGCCGCGCACGGTCATAAAGCGAGGTTAGCACGTCGCGCACCGCGGCGCGCGCCGGAGCCTTGCCCCTGATGGCGAGGCGATTGCCGCGCGGCGTGATGTCGACGCCAAGCTTGTGTTCGATGAGTGCGAGATGCTCGTCGTGCTCGCCGCAAACGCGTGAGAGCAGGCGATTGTCGTCGAAAGAAAGGGTGAGAATATCTGTTTCATCGGGCGTAGCACCTGGTTTGGTGCTGGCCATCTGGGCCGCAGTGACAGGCGGATTCAACGGATCGGTTCTCCAGAATCAATCATGCTGCAATCCCATAATGGCCCGAAAGGCTGTTGGTTCCAACACCTGTTATATGGGTATGGATAACTTGGCCGATAAGGGCTTGCGGGCCCGCAAGATGCACAGGCTGGAGATAGGGCGAGCGGCCCATGATCTGGCCCGGGTCGCGGCCCGGCTTTTCGACGAGCACCGGGAGCGTGCGGTTAACGCAGGATCTGTTGAATTCGCTTTGTTGCGTGTGCAGCAAGGCTTGCAACTCATGGAGCCGGGCGAGTTTTGACTCCTCCGGCACCTGTGGCTGTCCGGCGGCGGGCGTTCCGGGGCGTGGCGAATATTTGAACGAGAAGCCGCCAGCGTAGCGGACCTCGCGGACGATATCGAGCGTCGCGCGGAAATCGGCATCGGACTCGCCCGGAAAGCCCACGATGAAATCGCCCGACAGCGCGATGTCGGGCCGCGCTTTCCGGATGCGTTCGACGAGGCGGAGATAGTGCCTCGCGTCATGGCCGCGGTTCATGGCCTTGAGGACGCGGTCGCTGCCCGCCTGCACCGGCAGATGCAGAAAGGGCATAAGCTTGGGATTTTCGCCATGGGCGGCGATCAGGCCGTCATCCATGTCGCGCGGGTGGCTGGTCATGTAGCGCAGCCGTTCGATGCCATCGATGGATGACAGCCGTGCGACGAGGCGGGCGAGCGTCGTGGGTTGACCCGAGGCATCGGCGCCATGATAGGCGTTGACGTTCTGGCCGAGCAGCGTGAGTTCACGCACACCCGCCCCGGCGAGACGCCGCGCTTCCGTTTCGATCTGCGCCACGGGCCGTGAGAATTCCGAGCCCCGCGTATAGGGCACCACACAGAAGGTGCAGAACTTGTCGCATCCCTCCTGCACGGTGAGAAAGGCGGTGACACCCTTCACCGGGCTCCTGTCGGTCAACCCCGCGAACTTGTCTTCCGCCGGAAATTCAGCCTCGACCACGGCACGCCCGGATGCGGTATGGCGGTCCAGCAATTGCGGCAGGCGATGATAGGCTTGCGGCCCGAACACGAGATCGACGGCAGCCTCGCGCCTGACGATTTCTTCCCCCTCGGCCTGGGCCACGCAGCCCGCGACCGCGATCAGCATTTCTTTGCCCGATGCACGCCGGTTGCGCTTCATGCGCCTGAGCCGGCCCAGTTCCGAGTAGACTTTTTCGGCCGCCTTCTCCCGGATGTGGCAGGTGTTGAGGATCACCAGGTCGGCCTCTTCCGGGCGCGATGTTCCGGCATAGCCCAAAGGCTCGAGCACATCGCCCATGCGCTCGCTGTCGTAGACATTCATCTGGCAACCGTAGGTCTTGATGAAGACCTTTCTGGTGGGGATTTCCATGGGCGAGGGTCTAGCGCATTTTGGCGGAACCGTGAAGCGCGTGGGCGAGGCCCTGCCGCACCACGGTTTCCGCATGCTCGGCCACAGTCTTGCGGGTCATGCCCGCCTCCAGCTTCAAAGGCTCATGGCAAATCACGGTAACGTCAATCGGCCCCGCCGCCACCGCTTGCCACAGATGCGGCGGCAGATCCATGGCGCCGTACCAGGCATAGGAAGGCCTGAGCCTCCGGTTCATCGGCAGGCTGCGGTGGCCGGTGTAGGCGACGGTCACGGGCTGCACCGAAACGCCGGGGATTTCCGCCGCACCGAAAAGGGCGCTCTTGAACGGCAGCACCCGGGCCCCATCGCTGGAGGTGCCTTCGGCAAACAACACGAGCGTGTCGCCCGCCTTCAGCCGTTCCTGCATTTCGTCGCGGGAATTGCCAGTGGCATGGCGGCGGTCGCGGTGGACGAATACGGTGCGCTGCAGCCTCGCCAGTGAGCCGAAGAAGGGCCAGCCGTTAACCTCGCGCTTGGCGATGAAGGAAAGCGGCGTAACGGCGCTCAAAACCGGGATATCGAGCCAGCTTGCGTGATTGCTGGCGATCAAAGTGGGGCCCTGTTTCGCGGGGCTGCCGACAATTTTGAGCCGGATGCCGAGGAGGCGCAGCACCAGGCGGTGATAATGCATGGGAAAGCGCCGCGCCATGGCGGGCCAGAACCACACGAAAAGCTGTTGGAGCGGCATCAGCGGCAGTGTCACCAGTGCGAAAGCCGCGAGGATCAGCGCCGGGCGGATCGAGCTCACGGGGCCAATTCCTTCCGCATCACGATGGCGTCTTCGCGGGAGCGGTTGGGCCTTTGATAATAACCGCGCCGCACGGCGGTTTCGAGGAAGCCGCATGAAGCATAAAGCGCCCGCGCATCCGTATTGGAGGCGGCCACTTCGATGAAACAGGCCTTGACGCCCCTGGGTTTAAACTCCGTGAACTGATGATTGATCAGCGCCCTGGCAATGCCGCGCCGCCGGGCCAAGGGGCGCGTGCCGATCGTGACGATCTCGGCCTCCCCGGCCGCCACGCGAGTGAGGATGAAGCCCACGGGCTCCCCACCGCTGAGTGAAAGGGCCGCGGCCGCACCCGGCATGGCAATGAGCGTGGCAAATTCCTCAGCGCACCATGGCGTGTCGAAACATTCGGCATGGAGTGCTGCAAAAACTCCCGCTTGGGCGGTTGTTGCCTCAAGAAAACTGATGGCGAAGGCCTTTTGCGGCTTGGCATCGGGCATCCGCAGATAAAGAGGGACAGGCGCCACACCGGTGACCGGGAGATTGAAACCGAACCGTCCAAAATTGGCGGCATCGGGAAGATCGCCGGCGCGGCTTCGGGTAACATTGGAACGAGAGCTTGCGGCGATGACGGCATCTGCCGCCGTACCGGCCGCGGCCATAGGACCTTCCGGCAGAAGCCGCACACACGCGTCCATGGAAAGGACGGCGGGCGAGTGAAGCATCTTGCCCGCTCCATCAAACAAAGCCGCATAAACTTCGTCCCGGCGCGCGCCGGCCGCAACGAGAAGCGGCACCCCGGTTGCAGGCGCATTCGCAGCAATTGCCGAGAGCGAGTCGATGCCGATGACCGGAATATCCAGTGCAACTCCAAATCCGCGCGCCATCGCAAGTCCGATGCGAACGCCGGTGAAAGTTCCGGGTCCAACCGTGACGGCGATACGCGCGAGGCTTGCAAATTCCAGCTGGGCTTTCGCCATGACATCGCGCACCATGGGCGCAAGTGCTTCGGCATGGCCGCGCTCCATGGCCACGAAAGCGTTGGCCACCACGCGACCGGAGTCATGCACGGCCACGGAACAGGCAGCCATGGCCGTATCAAGTGCCAGAAGTTTCATGGAACGGCGGGATAGGCCGTCAATTGGAGGCCGTCAAACCGGGCGAACCTCGGTCACTTCCGGAACGAAATGGCGGAGCAGATTCTCGATGCCGTGCTTGAGCGTCGCGGTTGAACTGGGGCAGCCGGCGCACGAGCCTTTCATGTTGAGATAGACCACGCCTTCCTTGAAACCATGGAAGGTGATGTCGCCGCCATCCTGGGCCACCGCCGGGCGCACCCTGGTTTCCAGGAGCTGCTTGATGGTGGAAACGATCTCGCCATCGGCTTCGTTGAAAAATTCCTCGCCCTTGGTCTCCGCACCGGCGCCCTCACCCACCAGCACCGGCGCGCCCGAGAGATAATGATCCATGATGAGGCCGAGGATGGCGGGTTTCAGGTGCTGCCACTCGCCACCGGACTTGGAAACCGTGATGAAATCCTGGCCAAGGAACACGCCGGAGACGTTGTTAACGCCAAACAGACGCTGGGCCAGCGGCGAATCGGCAGCCTCATCGCTCGAGCGGTAATCCCGCGTCAGGCCCGGCAGCACCGGTTTTCCGGGAATGAATTTGAGCGTGGCGGGATTTGGCGTGGCTTCCGTCTGGATGAACATGTCCGATTTCCTGTGTCGGGAATATATAGGCCAGATTAGAAGCCTTTTAAAGTTCCTATAGCGCTTGACGCCCACGCCGTCAGAGTGTAATAAACCAAACGGTTATATAACCGTTTGGTTTATCATCATGATGTCCGACAACCTCAGCGCCACCCTTTCCGCCCTCGCCGATCCCACCCGGCGGGCGATCCTCGCGAGGCTGGCCCTTGGCGAAAGTTCGGTCAAGGAACTGGCCCAGCCCTTCGCCATGAGCCTTCCCGCCGTCTCCAAGCATCTAAAGGTGCTGGAGCGCGCCCATCTGATCAAGCGCAGCCGCGAGGCCCAGTGGCGGCCCTGCAAGCTGGCGCCGCAACCCCTGAAAGAGGTGGCCTCCTGGGTTGAGCAATACCGCCGCCTGTGGGACGAACGCTTCGACCGGCTCGAGGTTTATCTCAAGGAAATCCAGAAAGGAAAAACCGATGACGGCCAAACCTGAGCCGGCGCCCGCCGCGGACCTCGAACTCACGATCGTTCGCATCTTCGATGCGCCGCGCGATCTCGTGTTCCGCATGTGGTCGGAACCCCACCATATGCAGCGCTGGTCCTGTCCCCAGGGCTTTACCAATACGGATGGCGAAATGGATTTCCGCGTGGGTGGCCGCTGGCGCGCCGTCATGCGCTCACCCGGGGGCGAGGATATGCGCCTTGCGGGCATCTATCGTGAGATACTTGAGCCGGAGCGCCTTATTTTCACCCATGCATGGCTCGATCAAGCGGGCCAGCCTGGAGCCGAAACTCTTGTGACGGTTACGTTCGCCGATCAGGGCGGCAAAACCAGGATGACGTTCCATCAGTCGGGCTTCGCCACGGCGGCCTCGCGCGATGGCCATGAGGGAGGCTGGAGCGAGAGCTTCGAAAAACTCGGCGCGCTCATCGATGTGCTCAAGCATTCAGACCGCGAAATGGTCATCACGCGCGTTATTGCGGCCCCGATTGCAACGGTCTTTGCCGCGTTCAGCGAACCGGCCCATATCGGCAAATGGTGGGGGCCGAACGGCTTCACCACGACGACCCATGAAATGGCTTTCCACGTCGGCGGAGTCTGGCGCTACACCATGCACGGGCCGGACGGCACGAATTATCCAAACTACGTCACCTATACGGAAATCAAAAAGCCTTCGCACATTGCCTATGAGCATGGCAGCAACGCCCAGCACCCTTCCGAATTCAAGGCGGTGATCACCTTCGCGCCGGAGGGTTCAAGTACCAAAGTCAGCTTGCGGATGATCGTGGGCGATGCCGCCGAGCGCGACGGTTATGTAAAATTCGGCGCCGTCGAAGGCGGCCAGCAAACGCTGGAGCGGCTTGCGGCGCATCTCGCCGGTCAAGCCAGGTGAAACATTTTTTGAATGAAGGGAGTCCATCATGACAGCAAGCACAGGTCAGGAATTTGTCATCGCCCGCGTTTTCGATGCGCCACGCGACGTTGTATTCAAGGCGTTCACCGATCCCGAGCGCATGAAGCACTGGTGGGGCCCGAAGGGCTTCACCGTCATCAAGTCGGAAATGGATTTGCGCGTGGGCGGCATCTACCACTATGCCTTGCGCGGCCCCGATGGCTCCATCATTTGGGGCAAATTCGTTTATCGCGAAATTTCAGCTCCCGGGCGTATTGTCCTCATCAACTCCTTTTCCGATGAACAGGGCGGCACCACCCACCATCCGATGATGGCCGCCTGGCCGCTGGAGATGCTGTCGATCTTCACGTTTGAAGATGCCGGCAGCGGCAAGACCCGGTTCACCGTCAATTGGTCGCCGCACAATTCCAGCGAGAAAGAACGCGCCACCTTCGCTGCCGGCCACGCCAGCATGAACCAGGGCTGGAGCGGAACCTTCGATCAGCTCGCTGCCTATCTGGCCAAGGCTTGAAGCACAGGTCCGTCGCTCGCGTTTCAGGATGAGGTGTCAGAATGAAACCTTCCGCAAATAATCTTCACACAATCCAACCGTTCCCTCCGTGTACGGAAGGCCCATGGATTTGGCGAGGTCGGTTTCGTGGTGCGAGCCGATCCAGGCAACGAGCAGCAGGCGCCGCAGCATGATGAAGGTCGGTATTTCCTGCTCATCGGCTTTGGCGAGCTCGGCCGTGCGGCGATAGCCCTTCTTCCAGGACTCGATCAGCTCCGGCACCTGTGGCTCATGCTCGTAGAACGATACGGGCGTGGCCGCATCATACATGTACCAGCCGAAGCCGCAGTCGTCGAAGTCGATGACTTTCACGGCCCTGCCGTCAACCAGCAGATTGGCGAGGCGGAGATCGCAATGGGCAAGGCCGAAACGCTCGGGCCCCTTGCCATAGGCGGCAAGCCTTTTGCCGATCAACGCGACGGTGCGGCCGAAGAGCTTGGCCTTTTCCGGATCAACCCCCATGCCATCGCGCCAACGGCCCCAGTGGGGTTTGGTCTCGCCAAGGCTTGTCTCAAAATCCCAAATATGCCGCGTAAACCAGGGCGGACGCTGCCACTGGCGCGTGTGCCGGTGCATTCGCGCCGTAACCTCGCCCAGTATTTCGAAAGGCTCGGACAAATCCTCGCCGATCCCCGGCTCCGATCCCGTCTCCCATTGCGAGAGCACCACATGGCGCGAGCGCTGCATGCGCGCATGGCCGACGATTTGAATGATCTCTCCATCCTTGCCCTTGACCGGCACCGGCGTCACCACCACGCCCGATTGACGCAAATCCACGAGCCAGGCGAGCTCCGAGGCAATTGCCGTCTTCGAATGATAGCCGTCCCGGTGAACGCGGAGCGCCCAGCGGCGGCCATCGGGCGCTTCCACCTTGTAGGTGGCGTTCTCCGAGAGATTGATCATCTGCACGGAGAGATCGGACGGGAGGTCGTATTTCTGCGTCGCTGCCACCGCCAGCTCGTGCAGACAGGCAAGCTGGCCTTCGTGGCTCAAGCCATCGAAATCGGTCACAGTCGAGCGTCCCTAGTTTTCACGGCCCTCTATCGATGCCAGAACCCGCTCGATCTCCGCAAGGCCCCGCTCCACATCGGCACTTTTCCCGGACATATAGACCCGGCCCGCCGCACCGATCATCTGCACATCGACCAGAGTGAGCGAAGGTGCCGCTTTCTCTGCCTCGTTGGCGGCAATCGCCGCGTAAAGTGCCGGCACCATTTCACACACCAGCAGGGTTTCCCCGGGTAGGATCATGGAGGCCTGGCGATTGCGATTGATGATCACCGCATGCTGGTCGGCGATGTCTTCGATCACGTCGGTGAACAGGATGCGCGGGCGCAACTGGTCGCCCTCGTTAAGGCCAATGCCCTTTAGTACAATGCGCCCTGCGGCGAGCAGCTTCTCCTTGTCGGAGCCATGGATTTCGAGAATGCCGAATTGCCGTTCGACAAACAGGATGCCCGGTTCCAGATCGGGATCGGCCTTCAGCGCCAGATCGATCACCCGCTCGATCATCAGCCCGGGGGCAACCTCGATGATGAGCGCGTGCTGGCCCGCGAAGGGCGGATAGCCGCGCGCCCGCGTCGGCGTTCCCATATAGGCTGCAAACTGCGGCTGCAGGTTCTCCAGCGTGAGATAGACCCGAAGCTCGCCCTTCGCAGCCGTTCTTGCGGCTGCCACGGCGGATTTCCCGGATTACTTCGCCGTAGCGGAAGTGAAGTGCCTCGACACATCGGCATGCGGGCGCGGGATCACATGCACAGACACCAGCGTGCCGATCTGCCCCGCCACTTCGGCGCCGGCTTCGGTGGCGGCTTTCACCGCGCCCACGTCGCCATTGATGATGACGGCAACCAGGCCATCGCCCACCTGCTCGCGGCCGATGATGGTGACATTGGCGGCTTTCACCATGGCGTCGGCGGCGGCGAGTGCGGCCACATAGCCCTTGGTTTCGATCATTCCGATTGCATTGCTCGACATGTTATCCTCCTTGTTGAGCGTTGGATTGCCACTTGGTCTGAGGCTCGCTGGTCGCTTCATCGATGGAACCGATGATCAGAGCATCGATGGGTGGCGCCTTTCCCGGAAACCAGGCGGCGGCGACTGAGCCTGTCGCCACGATCACCTTCTCGCCTTCGCCACATCCCAGCGGGTCAAAGGCCAGGAGGCGCTGCTTCGATTCATCGACAATGACTTCGAGGATCGAGCCTGCCGGCACTTCCGGAATTTTCTTGGTGGACCAGATGCGGCCCGTAACAGTTGCTTTCAGCATCTAGCGTCTCCTTTCAATTTTAAGTCCAAGGCGGCGCGCTTTATCGCGCGCCAGCGGTGTCAGCACGGCGTTGGCGTCCAGCACCAATGTGCCGGAGCCCGCAAGCTTGTCGACCTTTTGTTCAGTGATAACTCCACTGAGAGCACCGGTTGCAGCCGCAGATCCGCCGGCCAGCGTGAACCGCAATTTTCCACTGCGCACCGCTTCTGCCGTTGCCGGCTGAATGAGGCGTGCGGCAAAGGCGGCAAGGTCGCTATCATTGGCAATGCGGACCGCCTCGGTCCCAGCGGACGATGGCGTGCGCTGAGCTAGCGTCTCGCGCAGCAGGTCGCGAACCATGCCCCGGAGTTCTCCCGAAATTTCCGGTTTCAATGGCATGTCATATCTCCAGGGCCTGTTCGGCGGCGGTGGCGGCGGCGCGCACTTCGGATTCGGAACCCGAGAGATAAAGCCTGCCGGTGGCGCCGATCATGCGGTAGTCGACGATCTTGATGGTGGCCGCCTTTTCCGCCGCATTGGCCGCGAGAATGGCATAGG
>JBKKDI010000095.1:0-3391 GCA_046708645.1 Aestuariivirga sp. | reverse complement strand
GGTGAGATCAGCCCCAGCACCCGCTTTGGACTGGTCGTCACCACCGAGGATGGCCGCGAACTGGTCGCAATAGGTCCGGACGCGCGCTTCATCCCTGCATCGAACACCAAAATCTTCACCACCGCCGCAGCCTTCGCGACCCTTTCCGGGCTCGACCGCCCCGACGCTGCCGGCGGAGCGACAGTTCGGCTGCACACCCGGCGGCGCGGCCCGTCCGATGTCGTGCTGAAGGGCCATGGTGATGCCCGCCTCTCCAGCACTTCCGACTGCTTGGTCAACTGCCTAGCAGAGCTTGCCGATGCCGTGGCCGCGAAAGTACGTGTCGTCCGCCACGTCGTCGGCGATGCCAGCCTGTTTCCTGACGAGCGCTGGAGCCCGGGGATGAGTTGGAACAACCTCCACACCCGCTACGGTACCGCCGCTGCGGCGCTTACCCTCGACAATAATGAACTCGTGCTTAGGGTTAGCCCCGCCGCGCCAGGCCAGCCGCCAACCATTGAAATCCTGCCTTACTACGTCGTGGACAATCACGCGGTGACAACCGGCGTGGGTGCTACAAAGCTCAACTTCGATCGCCTGCCGGGAAGTCGCGTCATTCGCCTCAGCGGAACCATTACGGCCGGCGCTAAGCCTGAGCTCTTGCGCGCCGCTATTGACGATCCAGCGCATTATGCCGCCTGGCGCTTCAAGGCTTTGCTCGAAGCGCGCGGCGTCCGTGTTGCCGGCGACACTGTTGCCCGTCATCGCCCGCTTGGCCCCGCCGATGATCCCCTGGTCCGCAACGGCCCGCCGCCCACCGACCCACCCGAGCCGGAGGTGGTTGCGCACCTCACGCCCCCGCCGCTGCTTGAAGATCTCGCGCTCATCAACAAGGAAAGTCAGAACCTCCACGCCGAGCTGATGCTCCGCCGGGTCGGCCGAAGGAACGGCACTGGTTCAATCGCCGACGGTGTAGCGGCGATTCGCGAGATGCTGTTACGAGTCGGTGTGGAGCGGTCCGCCTTCGACTTTTCCGACGGGTCTGGCATGTCGACTTATAACCGGGTGGCGCCGCGCGGAATGGTGACCTTGCTTCGCTGGATCGCGGCCCAGCCGTGGGGCGGTGCATGGAAGAAGACGCTTCCCATCGGCGGCGTCGATGGAACGCTCTCCAAGCGTTTTCGCGACACCGCGCTCAAGGGGCGCATCTTCGCCAAGACCGGCACCCTAAACGCCACTAACGCCCTGTCTGGCTACATGATTGCCAGTAGCGGACGCACGCTCACTTTCTCCGCCTTCGCCAATGACGTGCCGGCCGATGCCAGCGCGGACAAGGCCATCGACGCCGCCCTGGAACTGATCGCCGCGGAGCAATGATCCGCAACCAGCCAGCTTAAATCGATGCCTGTAGCCCCGGGATAGAACATGACCTGCGGTTATGGCTGCCGCAGCAGATAGTATACTGCGACACTGGATTTTTGGTTTCTACTTCGTCGCAACCAACGAAGTTAGTGCTTGATTTCAGGGGCCTCCAAATTTGGGTCTAGGCCGCCAAGGCCCAACTCTGTTTCAGGTGGCTCGATCGATTCAATGCGTTTTTTTGCGCTTAAGACAAACTTCGACCTAATAATCATGGGGTTCTCAAGCGGGGGAGAAATTCAGATGCCTGCGTCCACGTCGCTCAGAATGACTTTGTTTGCAGGCGCGGCCTGCGTGGCATTAGCGGCGGCAAGCTCCGCGTCAGCGCAAACACCTCCAGCCGCATCCCCCGCGGCGGCCGACGCCGTGACAGCGCCGACATCGGACCCCTCAACGGAAAACTCTCGAAGCGACGAGACCATCGTCGTCACTGGCACGCGTGTCGTTCGCGACGGCTTTTCGGCGCCAACGCCGCTCACCGTCATGACGCAAGAAGAAATCCAGAATGGCTCGCCAACCAACAATATCGCCGACTTTGTCAACCAGCTGCCCTCGCTCGCGGGCTCGATCCGACCGTCAAACTCGCGCCTCGAGCTCAGCAGCGGCTTTGCGGGAATTAACGCGCTCAACCTCCGCAACCTCGGCACGGTTCGGACGCTGATCCTGCTCGATGGACGGCGATCGGTGGGTTCCACGATCACCGGCGTGGTGGACGTCAACACCATACCGCAGTCGCTCGTGGAGCGGGTCGAAGTGGTCACGGGAGGCGCGTCGGCGGCTTACGGCTCGGACGCCGTGGCAGGTGTGGTCAATTTCGTGCTCAACAAGAAATATGACGGCCTGAAAATATCGGGCGATATCGGCGTTACCGACAAGGGCGACGGCTTCAACTATTCGGCGGACGTCGCCGGCGGCATGGCGTTCGCCGGCGGCCGCGGCCATGTGCTTTTTGCAGCCGAAATTGCCCATCGCGACGGCATTCTCCAGGTTGATCGCGACTGGAACCATACCGGCTTTGTGCGGATTCAGGATCCCGCCTGGACGGCAACCAGCACCACGCCGCGGTTCCTGATCCGGCGTCAGGTCGGTGCGGCGAACTCGACGCCCGGTGGCCTCATCACGGGATCGGCCGGCGGTACAGCAAACCGGCTGCGCGGAACCTATTTCGGCACCGGCGGGTCGATTAACCAATATCAATACGGAGCCCTGACTTTCCCATCGCCGACGGGGTCCGCGGCACCGACGCATACCCAAGGTGGCGACTGGAGGGTCAATGATTCGGGCCGCCGCATCGGCCTCGACGCACGGGATGACCGCCGCGGCGTCTTCGGCCGGCTGAGCTTCGAGGTTACCGACAATATCGAGCTGTTCGCCGAAGGTTCGTACAACTGGCAGGAATCCCTCTTCAACGCCGGTCCCAACCTGATGACCGGGCTCACGCTGAATGCGACCAATTGCAACGTCGTGCCGGTTCCCACGACGTGCAACGCCTTTCTCTACAACGCACTCGGTGCCGCCACGCTAACCGGCCTCACCAGCGCGACGTTGGCGACCACCGCCGTTGACTTGCCAAACCGCAACACCAACAACGTCCGCAAGGTGCAGCGCTATGTGATCGGCGCCGAGGGCACGTTCGACGCGTTCGGCAAGCCCGCGCATTGGGACGTGTACGGCCAGTACGGACGCGCCAAGCTGCACGAGCAGTTGCGCAACATTCAGCAAACCGTACGACGGAACAACGCGCTCGCCGCCGTGTTCGCGCCGGCGGGAAATCCGGGTAATCTTCCGGTCGGTTCGATTCAATGCGCGATCAACGTCGATGCCAACCTCACCAATGACGATCCCGCCTGCCGGCCGCTCAACCTGCTCGGCATCGGCGTCGCCGATCCGGCGGCGATCGATTATGTGCTGGGCGCTCCATTCCGCGACCAGACGCTCGAACAGACCGTTATCGGCGCCAACTTCTCTTTAACGCCGTTCGCGACCTGGGCCG
>JBKKDI010000094.1:0-2596 GCA_046708645.1 Aestuariivirga sp. | reverse complement strand
TCTGGTAGGCCTTGAGGCCGGTAACCAGCAGCTTGCCACTGGAGCCGGTTTTGCCCACGGGACGATTTTCGAGCCGCACCGGCACATCTTCCGTGCCCACATCGACGATGGCGAAGGCCTCATCGATACGGTTGCCGAGAAACAGCCCGCCGCCTGCGGCGACCACCGAACCGTCGAGCGCCATGCTGACGCTGGCCCCGTTATCCTGCTGAAATGCCCCGGCCTGAAAAAGTCCCGCGGCCGCCTGATAGCTCGCATCCGCAGATGTAAACCGGTTCTCGCCCTCTCCCCTTGAAACGCGCCAGCCGTAGCTGCCGGGAGCGGCGCCGTTCCTCGACTTGGCCACGGACGCCACGGCGGTGACACTCTGCTTCGACACGCTGGCGCTGGATGAAGCCGACAGTGAACGTCCGAATGTATAGGATATGCCCGCGAAGACGCCGTAGCCGCCATCGCTGCCCGCGTCCATGAAACCGCTGGCATAGAACGACAGATTGTTCTCGAAGGATTTGGCCAGGCTGCCGGAGGCTAACAGCGTGTGATCGCCGTTCTCTTCCTCGATATGAATGAGGCCAACGCCGGCGCTCGCCCGGTAATCGGGGAAGCCATAGGAGAGCGACAGTTGATCAATGGCGCGCGGGTTTGAGCCGATGTCAAAATCCGATGAACCTTCCACCGTAACCGATGCGAGATCGTCGTAATTGCCGAAACTGCGGCGAGTCGAGGCGCTGACATTGAGCCTGCCGATTTGATCGTTCCAGGCGGCAAAGATCAAACCGCCCAGCCCGCCGTCTCCACTGCTGGCTGCGAAGGCTGCCGTCGCCTCGCCGAACGAGCCAAGGCCGGCCACCACTCCCACGCCGCCATTCAGCAACCGCGCGTCCGACTCGACATGAAGCTCGCCCGTCAACCAGTCGGTGACGCCGTAGCGCAGACTGCCCAATCCCAGCGGCCGAGTGTCATAGGCAAAGGATTCCGTGCCGTAATCGCGCCGCGCCACGCCCACATCCAGGGAATAGTCGAACAGCCCCTGACGCAGCAGGTCCGGTGAGGTGAAGAATTCCTGTTCCTGTTCGGTCTGGCGGCCGCTTGAATCGGTGACGACCACGCGGGCCGTTCCGGATCCGGTGATCACCGGCAGATTTTCGATGTGGTAGGGGCCAGCCTCCACCTGTTGCGAATAGGTCTTCACATTGTTGACGTAGACATCCAGGGTTGAAGGAACCGCAGCGCTGCCGGTGAAGGATGGCAGCGGCATGGTGATGAGATTGGGGCGCAGTGAGAAATTGCGCTGTACCTGGGCGCCCCCCAGACGGATGGGCCGGGTCCATGCGAGGCCGCCGCTGGCAATATCACCGGCGCGCCAAGACCGGGCATTCACCTCGTCGGAATAGGACCAGATTGTATCAAGTCTCAGTACCGCGGCATCGGCAAAGGTCGTGGTGCCGATAAGACCCGACTGACTGATCGTTCCCAATGGCGAAAAGGCCCGCGCATCAAGCGCCACGGAACCGCCGTTGATGGCGGTAACGGACTCTTCGAAGTTGTGGGAGGCCTCGGAAAAAGCCGAATAGTTCAACGACAGGCCTGTTGAACTCTCAGGGGTAACTTCGCCGGGCAACGGTTGGGCGCTGTAATTTTTCGCAAGACGGAGCCTCTCCGGCACCGCGAGGGCGACGGCCTGCTTGATATGGTCGTAATGGTAGGTGAGCCCATCGATCTGATCGAGAAGGATCACGGCATCGGGTGGCCCGGTGCCGGGCAAAATGAGGCCCAGCAGGGTGAGCTCTTCGCGGGTAATGGAAAGGCGGTTTTGAGTATCGAGAACAAAGGCGCCGATCAGCCGCGTCGGCTGGCCGTTGATACTGACTTCAAGCTGAAGATCCAGGAGCTGCGGTGGCGGCTCGTTGGCCGCAACCGGTCCGGCAAGAACCAATGCCGCCAGCAGCGCCGAGGCCCAGAGATCAATTGGCGGCCTGGATCTTCGCCGTTGCCTTGATGGGCCCATTGTCACCCTGCGCGAGAATCGTAATGGACCCGCCGGGAGCAAAACCCTTCTTCGGAAGTGCCGCGGTCCATTGTTCAGATGACCGTCCGAATACGTAGCCGATGAAGTTGCCGCCAAAATCTAGCGGCGCACCGGACTCGTCCGTGACATTCAGCGCAGAGATACGCACGCGCCTTCCGCCCTCATTGCGTGCCTTGAGAACCAGCCTGCCTTTATTGACAATTGCCACCCATGAGAGCCTTGGAGCGGCGGCAGGATCGGAAAAGAACACCGGAATCGATTGCCGGATGGCGAAGCGCGGCCCAAAACCCGGGACCGACGCCTGGCGTCCCGGAATCTCATCGACCAGCAGCCGGTAGGTTTCTTCGCCGTTGAGCGGTTTTTTGCTGACCCGGATAATGCGGACCACATAGGGCTGGCCCGGCGCCAGCTTGGCAAACGGCGGGCTGGCGACGACGTCCTTGGTCGGCGCCAGCGTGTCCTTTCCGTCGATCCTCGTCCATTTGAAAACCCGGAGCTGCGCGGAGAGCGGCGTATCGCCGGGATTGCTGACGGTGATGGTCGATGCGGCGGCCGGAAGCTCAACCT
>JBKKDI010000093.1:0-8077 GCA_046708645.1 Aestuariivirga sp. | reverse complement strand
TAATGATCTCCATGTTTTGAACCAATCCCATTGCGGGATGATCGGTATACGCAGATGCTTTGCGGATGGTTGCCTTTCCATTTCAAAACAGCGATTAACAATTTGTGAGAATCCGGTATGAAACCTTGGGGCGGCTTCCTGCGTAGGGGCTCTTTCGCCAATGAAACAGAAGACTCTGACGCCCGTCGCGGCTCTCCGCGCCGAACTGAAAACGCGCAAGCTCACAGGCTTCGTCATTCCCCGCCAGGATGAATTCCAGGGCGAATATGTAGCCCCTTATGCCGAACGGCTGCGCTGGCTTACGGGTTTCGCCGGTTCCTGGGGCATGGCGATACTAACTCTCAAGAAGGGTGCGATCTTCGTCGATGGCCGCTACACCGTTCAGGTGCGAAGCCAGGTCGACACAAAGATGTTTCAGCCGCACCACCTCGCCGATGACCCGCCAGACAAGTGGATCGAGAAGAACCTCAAAAAAGGAGACAAACTGGGCTTCGATCCCTGGTTGCTGACTGCAAACGAAGCGGGCCGTTTCGCGGCGGCGTGCACCAAGGCAGGCGCCAGACTTGTGCCCGTAGCCTCCAATCCCATCGATGCCGTCTGGGTATCACCGCCCGCGCGTCCCATGGGGCCCATTGCCACCCATCCCACCCAGTTCGCTGGCCGCAACGCCTCGGACAAGCTCAAGGATGTGAGAAAAGAGCTGGCGGCGGACGCGGTGGTTCTGACCCAGCCGGACTCGGTCTCCTGGGTGTTCAACATCCGCGGACGCGATGCGCCCCACACTCCCGTGGTGCTCGCCTATGCCATCCTCCGCCGCAGGGGCAAGGCTGAACTTTTCATCGAACCCGCCAAGCTCCCCGAGGATGTGGGGGCTCACCTCAAGAGAATTGCCCTCATGCGCAGCCCAGCTGATATCGAGGCGTCATTGAAAGCGCTGGGGAAGAAGAAAGCGAAAGTGCAGATCGACCCCGCCTGGGCTCCAGCGCGCATTCACGATGCCCTGAAAAAATCCGGGGCAAAAATCGTCCATGGCATCGACCCTTGCGTGTTGCCCAAGGCCAGGAAAAACGCAATCGAGCAAGAGGGAGCCCGGCTCGCCCATGTGCGCGATGGCGTTGCGATGGCGCGTTTCCTATATTGGTTCGAGACGGAGAGCGCCAAGGGCGGCCTTACGGAACTTTCGGTGGCGGGGAAGGTCAAGGAATTCCGCGAGGCCACCGGCATGCTGATGGATCTCTCTTTCAATACCATCGCCGGCGCCGGGCCCAACGCCGCCCTGCCCCATTACGCGGTCAGCGAAGAATCAAACCGGCCATTGCAGCCCAATGAACTTTTCCTCATCGATTCCGGCGCCCAGTATCAGGATGGCACCACCGACATCACCCGCACCCTGATCGTGGGCGAACCTTCCGAACAAATGATGGATTGCTTCACCCATGTGCTCAAGGGAATGATCGGAATTTCGCGCATTCGCTTTCCGGAAGGCACCTGCGGCTCCCAGCTTGACGTGCTGGCGCGCGCTTCCCTGTGGCGGGCGGGCTACGACTACGACCACGGCACGGGCCACGGCGTCGGCTCTTATCTCTCGGTGCATGAGGGGCCCGCCCGCATCAACAAGTCGGACCGCACATCCCTCGAACCTGGCATGATCCTGTCGAATGAGCCGGGCTATTACAAACACGACCGCTTCGGCATCCGGATCGAAAATCTGGTGCTCGTGCATGAGGCCAAGGCGATCTCGGGCGGTGACCGCAAGATGCTGGGCTTTGAAACGCTCACCCTTTGTCCGATCGACCAGCGGCTCATCAATCGCTATCTCCTCACCGTGGACGAAACGCTTTGGCTCGACGCCTATCACGCCCGCGTTTTGAAAGAAGTGGGGGTTCGTCTTGACGGCAAGGAATTGAAATGGCTGAAGAACGCCTGCGCGCCGCTTGGCTAAAGCACCATCCGCAACAGCACGACTGAAATCACGCCGGTCAGGATGACAACAACCAGCGGCAGCCGCATCAGCGCTGCGCCCGCCGTGAGGGCAGCAGCAATCGTTTTCAGCTACCCCCGTCGCCAGGATTGTCGGCGCGATCACCGCCATGAGGATGGCAGGCGGCAGGGCATCGAGGGCCGTTTTCAACCGGCCTTTCAAAATGATCCCGCGCATCAGATAAAACCCGCTGACGCGCGTCACATAGGTAGCGATGGCCATGCCGGCGATCGCCAGCAGGGTTATTGGATCGAGGCTCACGGCGTTTCTTCATGCAACAGCGCTGCCACCGCCACCCCTGCCATTCCGCCGATAACGATATACCAGGCGCCCGGCACATAAAGTTTGGCGAGTGCCGCGGTAATGCCGCTCGCCGCGAGCACAACACCGCGCGGCCCCTTCCAGAACCCCGCGAGGATGCCGATGAATACGGCTGAGAAGGCGAAATCGAATCCGAATGCGGCGGGGTCGCCGAGCGAACGTCCCACCAGCGCCCCGATGACGGAGGATGTTGTCCATACGGCCATCATCGGCACGGTCAGCCCTGCGTAGTAGGCGAGTTTGAGTGGCGCCACCAGCGCCCGGCGCTCGGAAAAGGCCCAGTTTTCGTCGGCCATCATGGACAGGAGCAGCGGCCGCCAGCGTGGATCGATGTGCCCCATGTGGCGCGACAGAGAGGCGCCCATGAGCACGTGGCGGATATTGACAATGAACACCGTGACGGTGAGCAGCAGCCACGGCGCAGGCTCACGCCATAGCTCTATGGCCACGAATTGCGCCGCCCCCGCGAACACCGTCGCACTGGTCAGGCCCGCTTCGAGCGGCGACAACCCCTTGCCAACCGCAAGCGTCCCCCACAACAGGCCAATGGGCGTTCCTGCCACGAGGACGGGCGCGATATCGATGACGCCCTGGCGAAAGTCCCGCGATAGCCCCATCATGCGGCGGCCCGGCTGCCCTTGTATTGCCCCGGGGTAACGCCGACGTGTGACTTGAAAATCCGGCTCAAGTGACTTTGATCGGCAAAGCCGCAGCTCATGGCGATGCCCGCCGGCGCCTTTCCTTGCCGCAGCAGTTCCGAGGCGCGGTGCACCCGCCTGTCGACCAGCCATGCGTGCGGGGTTAGGCCGGTGGCTTTGCGAAATACGCGGATGAGATGGAACGGGCTGATGCCGGCGACGTCCGCCAGCGCGCTGAGATCAACCTGGCCGTCAAGGTTTTCCGAGAGAAAATCCTTGGCGCGGCTGACCGCTTGAGGTTCGCGTCCCCGAGTTTGGCAGGCGGGCATTTGCCCGCCGTAGCGCTCGATCAGTTGCAACAGAACGGTGGTTATCGCTTCATCCGCCGCAAGCGCGTCAGCCCCCGACTCCAGCACTTCATGGGCCTGAATGAAGCGCACCGCCAATTCCGGATCGTGCACAGCGGGCTCCCGGAAGTAGGGCTGTGCGGCGCGTTTTCCCGAGGCCTCCTCCATCAGGCGAATAAGCAGGGATGCCTTGGGATAGATCATCCGGTAGCTGTAGCCGCCATCGTGCGGCATGCCATCGTGCACTTCGTCGGGATTGATGAAGCAGAAATGACCCCTGCTGGAGCGCAAGCGAATGCCGATGTGGTTATAGACATGCTGACCGCTGAGCACGGTGCCGATTGCATAAGCTTCATGAGTATGGGGCGGGAACACATGCTTGCGGAACGTGGCCTTCAGGCAATCGAGCCCATCCAGCCGCTCGACGCGGAAAAACCTGGCCTCATCGCTCCGGTCGAGATGACCGAGCGTGGCGGACGGCGAAAGCGTGTCCATGGCTTGGAAGGCTACCATGGCTGATGTGGAAATCTTGAACGGAATTGCTGTTCCTTGTCCTCGCCCCGCGAAGCGGGGAGAGGAAGGGGACCCGTCATGCGAAGCATGATGGGGTAGGAGAGGGGCACCCGGTGACTTTGCGCATTCAAACGTTGGCCCCTCACCTCCCCATCGCTAACGCGATGGGTCTCCTCCTCTCCCCGCTTCGCGGGGCGAGGAATTTCCTTCCACCCGGCGGAACCATTCATCCTCATCGATCACTTCGACTCCGTGTTTCTGTGCATCCTTGAGCTTGGAGCCGGCACCGGGCCCGGCGACCAGCAGATCGGTCTTCTTCGACACCGACCCCGAGACCTTGGCACCGAGGCGCTCGGCCATGGCTTTGGCCTCCTCGCGGGTCATCTTCTCAAGCGCGCCGCTGAATACCACGGTCTTGCCAGTGACGGGTGATGCCGTTTCGCGGGCTTCAAGCGGTATTACCTTCACATGCTTGAGCAGCTCATTGATGACCTCCAGATTGTGACCTTCGCCGAAAAACTGGACGATGGCCTCTGCAACCACCTCGCCGATGCCATCGTGTGAAGTGAGGTCGGCCAAGGCTTCGCTGCCCTGATCAACCGCCGCCATCATCTGTTCGCGGAAGGGTTCGGCTGTCCCGTAGGCACGCGCTAGCGCGCGTGCAGTAGTCTCGCCCACATGCCGAATGCCGAGGCTGTAGATGAAGCGATCGAGTGCGATGGTGCGGCGATGGTCGATGGCGGCGAACAGATTGGCAGCGCTCGTTTCGCCCCAGCCTTCGCGATCCTGCAACCGTTGCGGCGAAGTTTTATCGCGCGCCTCCAGCATGAAAATATCGGGCGGCGACTGGATGAGGTTGTCCGCATAGAATTCCTGGATGATCTTGTCGCCGAGGCCTTCGATGTCGAAAGCATTGCGCGAAGCAAAGTGTTTGAGACGCTCGACCCGCTGTGCCGGGCAGATCAGGCCGCCGGTGCAGCGCCGCACCGCATCGGTTTTGCCACCCGCCCGTTCCTCGCGCTCGGCGTGGCTGCCGCAGACTGGGCATACATGAGGAAATTTATAAGGCTTGGCGGAGCGCTGGCGCTTTTCCGCGACGAAGCCCAGGATTTGCGGAATGACATCGCCGGCGCGCTGCACCGTCACCGTATCGCCGATGCGGATATCCTTGCGGGCGATTTCATCCTCGTTGTGCAGCGTGGCGTTGGCGACGACCACGCCGCCCACGGTGACGGGCTTGAGCCGCGCCACTGGAGTGAGTGCGCCGGTGCGGCCAACCTGAATGTCGATGCCTTCGAGAATCGTCACCGCTTTTTCGGCGGAGAATTTGTGGGCCAGCGCCCAGCGCGGGGAGCGCGACACAAAGCCCAGGCGCTGCTGCCAATCGAGCCGGTTCACCTTGTAGACGACGCCGTCGATGTCATAGCCAAGTGCGGAGCGCCTGGTTTCAATCAGCCGGTAGTGGGCCAGAAGTTCGTCCGCCGAGCGGCAGAGCTTGATCAAATCGCTGACGGGAAACCCCCACTTTTTGAAAGCTTGCACCACGTCCCATTGGGTTTTACCGGGAAGCTGCGGTGCCTCGCCCCAGCCATGGGCGAAGAAGTGCAAGGGTCTCCCTATCGTGATTGCCGGATCGAGCTGGCGGAGTGAGCCGGCCGCGGCGTTGCGGGGATTGGCGAAAAGGCGGTCACCGGCCTTACCCTGTTTCTCATTAAGTGCGGCGAAGTCCTTGTGGGACATATAGATTTCGCCGCGAACCTCGATCACGCCCGGGGCTGATTTTGGCAGGTTGCGCGGCACATCGCGGATGGTCCGCACATTGGCGGTGACGTTCTCGCCTTCCGACCCATCGCCGCGCGTTGCCGCCTGCACCAGCACGCGGTTTTCATAGCGGAGCGAAATCGACACGCCGTCGATCTTGGGCTCCGCCATGATTTCCACCGCCGTTTCGGCATCGAGATTGAGAAAGCGCCGGACGCGGCCGAGAAAGTCATGGACCGCTTCCTCGGAAAAGCCATTGCCGAGCGACAGCATGGGCACCCGGTGGCGCACCTTGGCGAATTTCTCGACGGGTTTTGCACCCACCCGGTGTGAGGGGGAATCGGGGCGCACCAGATCGGGAAACGCCGCCTCGATCTCATCATTGCGCTGGCGGAGCGCATCGTATTCGGCATCCGTGATGGTGGGCGCATCGTGCTGGTGATAGCTCAGGTCATGGGAGGCGATGTCGCGCGCCAGGCGTTCGAGTTCGTCTGCCGCGGCCTTGGGCGTAAGCCGGTCCGCCGCGACGGGCGCCTTCGCCATCCTAGCCCCTGCCCCGCAGCAGTTCGTCGGCTTGCGCGCGCGCCGCTTCCGTCACCTGCGCGCCCGACAGCATGCGGGCGATTTCCTCGCGGCGGCTTGCGTGCTTGAGCGGCTGCACCCGTGTCACCATGCGGCGGCTGCCGACTTCCTCCATCTTGGAAATCAGCATGTGTTCGCTGGCGCGCGCTGCAACCTGGGGCGAATGGGTGACGGCCAGCACCTGCAATTTTTCGGCAAGGCGGCCAAGCCTTGCACCGATGGCGTCGGCCACCGCACCGCCAACACCCGTATCGATCTCATCGAAGATCAGCGTGGGTGCTGAGCCTTTGGCCGCGAGGATGACCTTGAGTGCCAACATGAAACGGGCCAGTTCGCCGCCGGAGGCAACCTTCATCAGCGGCGCCAAGGGTGTTCCGGGATTGGCAGTCACCAGGAACTCGATGCGGTCGATGCCGGTGGGGCCAGGCTTACCGGCATCGGTCTCGATCTTCGTCTCGAAGCGGGCGCGTTCGAGTTTGAGCGGCGGCAATTCCACCATCACCGCCTTGTCCAGCGCCTTTGCGGCCTTCCTGCGCTTGTCGCTCAGGCGCTCGGCGGCGCTATCGAAGGCAGCGCGGGCTTCCTTCCAGTGCTTCTCCAATACCTGCAACCGGGCTCCGCCATCGCTGATGGCCGTCAGTTCCTTCTCGAAACGCTCGCGCACATGGGCCAGCGTGTCGACGGTTGACTTGAACTTCCGCGCGGCGGCGCGAAGCGTGAACAGGCGCTCCTCGGATTTCTCCAGTTCCTTGGGATCGAAGGTGAAGGAACGCCGCGCCTCCACAATGGCGCGGTCTGCCTCGGCGATTTCCGTGAGCACCCGGTCGAGTGCCGCGCAAACTTGATCGAGGCGGCCACCCGCCGTTTCGCGGCGGCGTTCGAGCTTGCGGAGCGCGCCATTGAGCCGGGCAATCGACGTGCCGTCGCCCGCCATGGCTTCCTCGGCCTCGGTCAGCGCTTCGGCATATTGCTCCGACGACATCATGATCGCCCTCGCGTCGGCGAGCTTCGCCTCCTCGCCTTCGATGGGATCAAGTGCCCGCAATTCCGCCGCCGCATGTTCCAGATAGTCGCGCTCGGCCTCGGCGCGAACCATCAGTTCACGGTGCTCGTCCAGCGCCTGCTTGGCGATACTGGCGCCATCCCACAGGGATGCGACGTCCTGCGCCTGCGCTTCAAGGCCAGCGAAGGCTTCAAGCAGACGGCGGTGAACGCTGACATCGACCAGCGCCCGGTCGGCATGCTGGCCGTGGATTTCGGCAATCGAGATTGCGATCTGGCGCAGCAGATTGAGGCTCACCGGCTGGTCGTTGATCGAGGCGCGGCTCGGGCCATCGGCATTCTGGATGCGGCGGATTACCAGCTCGCCATCGCAATCGATGCCCTGCTCCTTGAGGATCGACAGCGCCACATGATTGGAAGCCAGCGCGAAGGCCGCCGTGACCACGCCTCGCTCGGCCCCATTTCTCACCAGACTTGAATCGCCGCGCGCGCCCAAGGCCAGCCCCAGCGCATCGAGCAGGATCGACTTGCCCGCACCCGTTTCGCCGGTGAGCACCGTCAGGCCCTTCTCAAGGACGATATCGAGCTTCTCGATAAGAACGATGTCGCGGATCGAAAGGGCGGTCAGCATGGTGCGATTCTTATAACCGAGTGGATGCCAGTCTTCCAATCGTCTGCATCGCCCCTCCCAATTTTGTCATCGCCGGATTCATTCCGGCGACCCATCGGGCCGATACTGCGCCGCCTGAGCTCCGATTTGCCATGGGTCCCCGCAACAAGTGCGGGGATGACAGAGTTTGGAGGTGAGCATCAGCCATAGCTCCGCCGCTTGTGGCGCCGGTTATGCCGGCGACCGGGGAAGTTCTTATCCCTTCTCCTGAGAGAAGGGTTGCGTGGACGCTTCGTCCTGCGCAGAAATGCCGGTGGTGTCT
>JBKKDI010000092.1:0-5377 GCA_046708645.1 Aestuariivirga sp. | reverse complement strand
CGCGGAAACCGATGTCAGGCCGGGCGGTTCCAGCCTGATCGTCATGCGGAGCCCCGAGGGCAAGGACTATCCGAACCCGGGTGTCTACCTTGAAGTGGTCAAGAACGAGCGGCTGGTGATTACCGATGCCTACACCAAGGCCTGGGAGCCCTCCGAAAAGCCGTTCATGACCGCGATCCTGACGTTCGAGGACGAGGGCGGCAAAACCAGATACACCGCCCGCGCGCTGCACTGGACGGTTGCCGATCGCGAGGCGCACGAAAAGATGGGGTTCCACGAAGGCTGGGGGCAATGCGCCAACCAGCTTGAGGCTGTCGCCCGTAAACTGAAGGACTAACCGATGAGTGTTGCCGGGAGTACGCAAAAAGCCACGCGGCGGGAATGGATCGGACTGGGCGTCATAGCGCTTCCCTGCATGCTCTATTCGATGGATTTGACCGTGCTCAATCTCGCGGTGCCGGAGTTGACGGCGGATTTGAAGCCTTCGGCCGCGCAGCTGCTGTGGATCATCGACATCTATGGCTTCATGGTCGCGGGATTTCTCATGACCATGGGAACTCTCGGCGACCGCATCGGGCGGCGCAAGCTGCTGCTCATCGGCGCGGCGGCGTTTGGCATGGGCTCGGTGCTGGCGGCGTTTTCGACGAGCGCGGAAATGCTGATCGTGACGCGCGCGGTGCTCGGCATCGCCGGCGCTACGCTGGCACCATCGACGCTGTCGCTCATCTCCAACATGTTCCGCGACCCGCAGGAGCGGACCTTCGCCATCAGCATGTGGATTTCAAGTTTCTCGGTGGGCGCCATTGTGGGGCCCATCGCGGGAGGACTTTTGATCCAGTATTTCTGGTGGGGATCGGTGTTTCTCGCGGGTGTTCCGGTGATGGCGCTGCTGCTGGCGGTGGGGCCGTGGCTGCTGCCGGAATACCGCGATCCCAATGCGGGGCGGCTCGATATCGTGAGCGCTGTGCTGTCGCTCGCCGCGGTGCTCACCTTTATCTACGGCATGAAGAACATGGCGGAAGCCGGGTTCGGATGGTTTCCGGTTGCGGCGATGCTGGCGGGTGTTGTGCTTTCGGCCATCTTTCTCCGCCGCCAGGCGAGGCTCGCCGATCCGCTGATCGATCTCAAGCTGTTCACGTCGCTGGCGTTCAACGCGGCGCTGTGCATCAACGTGATCGGCATCTTCTTCATGTTCGGCGCGTTCATTTTCCTGGCGCAATATTTCCAGCTGGTGGCGGGGCTTTCGCCGCTGGCGGCGGGCCTGTGGTCCCTGCCCTCGGCCATCGCCTTCACGGCGGTGTCTTTCGTGACGCCATCGCTCACGGCGCGGATGCGGCCTGCCTATCTGATGGCTGGCGGAATGATCGTCTCGGCCGCCGGATTCGTGATGCTTACGATGGTTTCGAGTCTGGTGGGCGTGGTTGCCGCCTCGGTCATTTTCTCCGTGGGTTTCACGCCCGTCATTACGCTCACGACAAACCTGATCGTGAGTGCAGCGCCGCCGGAACGGGCGGGGGCTGCATCGGCACTTTCGGAAACCGCGGCGGAGTTGGGCGGAGCACTCGGCATCGCCGTGCTTGGCAGCCTTGCCGCCGCGATTTACCGGAGCCGCATGGCTGGCGCTGTGACCGAAAGCTTGCCGCCGGACCTGGCGCGGGCCGCCAAAGCGACGCTGGGCGGAGCCGTTGAAGGTGCCGGGGTGTTGCCGGCTGAGACCGCGGCAACGCTGCTGGCAGCGGCGCGGGGAGCATTCAACCTGGGTTTTCAGGTGACGGCGATACTTGCGGCCATCGCCATGACGATTGCCGCCGGGCTTACCATGGCGGTGCTGCGTGATGTGAAACAGAATGCCAGCGAACACGCATGAGGGCGGACATGGCGGGACGGGCGCTTTTGGTGCTGCCCTATTGCCGCAATTTCAACACAGTGTGACGGGTTTTCATTCAAGAATTGTTAACTATACCGGAACCCGGGTCAGTTTCAGGCGTTTTACCGGCAAGGCCGGAGCATGTCCGGTTCGCCGTCTTATGAACCCCGTATGGAGTACTGAAAATGTTCAAGAAATACTCTCCGCTGGTGCTGGCATCGCTGCTCGGCATCGGCGCTTTGGCAATGCCGGCAAGCACCGCATCCGCTGGGGCGTTGCCCTATGTGCAGCAGAACGCTTCCCAAGCCGTCGTTGGCGAAAGCTCACTTTTGCAACAGGCCGGCAGAAGGGACCGCCGCCGCGGTCACCACCACCACCACCATCGCCGCCATGGTGGCTTTAATCACTTCGGCTTCTATGCCGCACCACTGATTTTTGGCGGCGGATATTACGGCAACGGGTACTACGGCCGCCCCTATCATAGCAGCCGGTATTATGCCCGTTCGGGCAGTGCCCACGCCGAATGGTGCGCGAACCGTTATCGGTCCTATGACTGGAACGACAACACATGGGTGTCCTATAGCGGACGTGTCTATGAGTGCCGGAGCCCATACCGGTACTGAGCCGTATCACACGGCACGAGCGGCCGGCGCTTGCAAGAGCGCCGGCTTTTAGCTGTCGAGGGGTGCGAGGTCGGTTACATTCATGTCGCGCAAAACCTCGCGGACGGCTTGCAGGACATGCTGCATCACGTCGCCATCGAGCTGGCCCATGGTGCTTATTCGAAAGCTGGGCCGCTTGAGCAGCTTGCCCGGGTAAATGACAAAGCCCCGCCTGCGCAGGCCCTCGTCGAAATATGCGAAATCGAAATTTGGATCGCGGGGCGCCAGAAACGTTTGAACGATGGGGCCTGCCTCATGATCCTTGAGCAGCGTGGCGAAACCCATCTCCCGCATTCCCTTAATCAGGGCTTGCGCATTGCGGGCATAGCGGGCGCCGCGCGTGGTGACGCCGCCTTGGCGTTCATGCTCCTTCAGGGCCTGGTAAAAAGCCAGAAGCGCGTGGGTCGGCGGAGTAAAGCGGAACTGGCCGTTGGCTTCAAGTTCCTGCCATTGGTCGTGAAGGTCCAGGGCCAGGGAGTGGGATTTTCCCTGGGCTTCCGTCAAAAGCTGGCGTCTGGCGAGGACGTAGGAGAAGCCGGGAACGCCCTCGATGCATTTATTGGCGGACGACACCATAACGCCAATGCCGGAGCTTTCCATATGGATGGGCAGCGCACCGAAGGAGGAGTTGGCGTCGACCATGAATACCCGGTTCCGGTCCTTTACCACCGCCGCAATTTCCTCAAGCGGATTGACAATGCCGGAGGTGGTTTCACAATGGACGATCCAGACATGGCTGATGGCGGGATCGGCATCGAGCAGCGTGGCCACGTCCCGTGGCACTATCGCAGCACTTTCGCCCTTGTCGATTTTCAGGTGGCGGCGGCGGATGCGTTTGAGGATCGCCGCGGCACGCTCGCCATAGACGCCGTTGGCGAGAACAAGCGTCTTCGCTTCCAGGGCGGGACAGAATGAGCCGAGTGCTGCCTCGATGGCGAAGGTGCCGGAACCCTGCAGCAGCACGCAGTCATAGTCGGGTCCGCAACCGGCAAGCTTCAGCAGATCCTTGCGGATACTCGAAATCACCTGCCGGAATTCCTGGTCGCGCGAGCCCCAATCCGCCAGCATGGCAAGCTTGACGGTGCGCGAGGTGGTGAGAGGCCCCGGCGTCAGGAGCCAGGGCATGTCTTCTTGCCCGGGCGGCCCCTGGAATATGGGGGCGGCGCGTGGTGCTGCCGATGCCATGGAACGACTCCTGCAAATTGGTTCCGCTATCAAAGCCCTTCATGGCGAAGCTGGCAAGGGACACAGGAGCGGGTTATACACGACGCCATGATCTTCAAGGCCGCCTGCATCCAGAATTCGGCTACGCCCGATGTCCACCACGACATCGGCGTGCTGACGCGCCTGATCGAGAAGGCCGCTTCGCTGGGCGCACGCTTCATCGCGACACCGGAATATTGCGCGGGGCTCGAGACCAGGGACGGCCTGCTTCATCCTTTTGCAACGGAGGAAAAGGATCATCCGGTCATCCCCGCGTTATCGGCACTCGCTGTCAAACATGGCGCATGGGTGCTGATCGGATCGATCGGCGTCAAAGGGCCCGATGGCCGGATTCTCAACCGTTCAATCATGCTCAACCCGCAAGGCGCAATCGCCGCGCGCTACGACAAGATCCACATGTTCGATGTCAACCTGGGGGAAGGCAAACTCTACCGGGAATCGGCCACCATCGCTCCCGGCAACGAGGCGGTGCTGAGCCCCGGCATTGCCGGGACCATCGGGCTCTCGGTGTGTTACGACCTGCGCTTTTCCGGCCTCTACCGGACCTATTCGCAAGGGGGCGCCAGCATTCTGGCAATCCCGGCCGCGTTCACCAGGCTCACGGGCAAAGCCCACTGGCATGTGCTCATTCGCGCCAGGGCCATCGAGAATGGCGCCTATGTGGTGGCGCCCTGCCAATATGGAACCCTGTCGGGCGGAGCGGAAGTCTACGGGCACTCGCTGATCGTCGATCCGTGGGGCCGGGTGCTGGCCGATGGCGGCGAAGCGGAGGGTGTGATTACCGCCGACATCGACACGGCACTGGTGGATCTGACCCGCAGCCGCATTCCTTCGCTCCGCCATGACCGGCCCTTTGCGGTTGGGGCGTTTTAGGCAACCGGCGTCCACAGCACCTGGTCGATCCGCGTGGCGCCCGCCGCCAGCATGACCAGCCGGTCGAAACCAAGGGCAACACCGGAAGCGGGCGGCATCATCGCCAAAGCTTCGAGCAGTTCCTCGTCGATGGGATAGCGTTCGCCATAAAGGCGGTGCTTCTCGTCCATTTCCAGTTCAAAGCGGCGGCGCTGCTCGACGGGGTCCGTCAGTTCGCCAAAGCCGTTGGCAAGTTCGATGCCGCAGGCATAGAGCTCGAAACGTTCGGCGACGCGCGGATCGTGGGCGCAGGTGCGGGCGAGGGCCGCTTCGGCTGATGGATATTCGTAAAGTACCGTGGGGGCCTTCATGCCGAGATTGGGTTCAATTTTCTCAACCAGAATGCGGCTGAAAATATCGGACCAGCTATCATCCGCAGCGACCACCACCGGCGATTGCGCCGCGAGAGCATCGCGGCCGGCGCCTCCGCTCAAATCCAGCGTGGCCAGCAGATTCACATTGGCGTAACGGTTGAAGGCATCCGCCACTGTCACCCATTCCGGTTCGGCGAGAGGGTCGATGTCCCGTCCCCGCCAAGAGAAAATTTTGGTTCCAGCCGTCTCCGCCGCAAGCCGCAGCAGAGCTATCGTATCGGCAATGATCGCCTTGTAGGTTTCATTTGCCCGATACCATTCGAGCATGGTGAATTCCGGCGAGTGGGTCAGTGTGCGCTCGCGATTGCGGTAGACCCGGGCCAAATCGAAAATGCGCG
>JBKKDI010000091.1:0-9923 GCA_046708645.1 Aestuariivirga sp. | reverse complement strand
CAGCTACCCACCGATCCCCTTCCCCCCTCGCGGGGGGAGGTGGCGCGAAGCGCCCGATGAGGGGGGTGGCGAAGGCAGTCAGGGGCCGGGGAGTTTGGCTCGCTGGAGCAGCCCCCTCATCCGTCTCGCGCCTGCCGCGCGATCCACCTTCCCCCGCGAGGAGGGAAGGTGGAAGACGAGTACGTCAGTTGATGTTCATCCCCACCTTGAGGTCCTGTGGCATCGTCACCTTGAAGCCATGCTTGATCAGCGCTTCGGCCTTGGGCTCCACATCGAGGTTCCACGCGAAAACGCCGCGCTTCTTTTCGAAATCCCGGATCGAGGGGGCAGTCATTCCCGGCAGTGTTTCCACCGTGATTTCTTCCCAGGTCGAAAAGGGCATCTGGTCGAGGATCGTCACCGGCACGGCGAAATCATGGAGATTTTTTACCGTGACATCATAAGCCCGCGTCTCAACATTCGACGTTGAGATGATCCCCACCTCCCCGCTCATGCGCTTCACCTCCACGCGTTTTACCTTGATAAGATCGTCGGCGCCGAAGCCGAGTTTCGCCTCTTCTCCCGGCGCCAGCATGGGCAGATCGCCCTGGCCCATGAATACGCCATCGCGATACAGCATGACCACGCCGGGCAGCAGCGGTGTTTCGCCGTTAAGCGTGAACGACGCCATGAGATAGGCATTGGGATCGAGCTTCGGCACGGCCCGCGCAGTGAGCTGCGCTTCGAGCTCGCTGGTGTCGATTCGCACCTTCTTGGCCGTACCGGTATTGTCAATGCTCACCCGTCCGGCAATCGAATAGAGCGCCTGGAACCCGGCGATCTCGACCGCAGCTTGCGATTGCGCCACGTCATCTTCTTTCCGCAACTTGGATTGAAGGCTCTCCTCCGGCATTGCCGCCGGTTTCGCTCCATCCATCATATCCCCGGACCTTGCATAGTTGGCGCCCCTGCCCTCGTCGAAAGCGGCGATCTGTGCTGGCCAGAGGTCCGGCGCCGCCGTCGCCCCCAACGGGCGAGCGGTGGAGAGCGTCAGCGCAACGCCGTCCCAGCTCTCGGTGGTGGACTGCATGACATCGGCGCGGCGCACCAGCTCGATCTTTGCCTTGGTATTTTTCTCCGGAGAGACGAGGCGCGCGTCATAGATGGGCCGCCACCCCGCTTCGGCGATCCGGTATTTGAGTTTGAAGGTTCCGGCGGTTGCGACGGGTGCTGCAAGGTGAACCGTCACCACGATGCGCTGACCGTCTTGCGGCGCCAGCCGCTGAAGTTCATTGGAAAGATCGCCAATCTGCCGGTCGATGGCCCGCTGCCGCACGCGCGAGTCGAGAATGAGTTTTGACAGTGTTTGCAACTTGCCGCCCACGAGATCGAGCAGGCCGCCCAAATCCTGCGGCCCGAATGTCTTCGTCTCGCTCTCCTTAGGCGGTGCCGTGAAAACATTGGAGGCAAGCTGCTGCATCAGCGATTTCTGATATTCGGCATCGCTGATCGTTTGATCGAGCACCGTGCGTTCGTCCTGAAGCGCCTCGACAGCACCTTCGATCTTTTTCCGCTGAGCATCGGTCGCCGCCGATGGCACTGCGACAAAGCGGGAGTCGACAGATCCGATTTCGATTTTGCCGGGAGATTTACCTTCGACGCGAATCGTTTCAGCTTGCAAGTTTCCCGGAAGGTCCGAGAAGATCAACGTATTTTCACCGGCATCGATGTTGGCTTGCGCAACCCGCACCACTTCCGCGCCGGATGGGAAAACGGTCACGGCATCGATATGGGATTGGGCGGCGATGTTGGCGGCAAAGGCGGGAGTGAAAGCGGTGCTGGCGAGAATGATAGCGGCAAGGCGCAGGCGCATGGTGGTTCCTCCGGTTGGCCCCCGCCCGATCGGCTGGCAATAAGTGCCCGCCCTTGCGGCGGAATCGCGGCGGCTTTGCGTCAGAAAGCCAGAGGCTTCGCCTGCCGCACATGCAGTAGCGCCCTTACAGCGTCGAGCACATCGGCCGAAATCGGTTCGTCGATCTGCACCAGGCAAATGGCATCTTCGCCGCGCGCCATGCGGCCCAGGTTAAAGGTGGCAATGTTCACCCCGGCATTGCCCAGTAGCGTGCCAAGCGCGCCGATGAACCCCGGCTTGTCCATGTTGGTCACATAGAGCATGTGCGGCCCGAACTCGGCTTCAAGATCGATGCCTTTGATCTGGATGATGCGCGGCTTGCCGTCGGAGAACACCGTTCCAGCCACCGAGCGCTCCAGACCCTCCGTCCTGACCGTAAAGCGGATGTAGGTTTCATAGGCCCCACGCTGGCTCTGGCGCACCTCGTCAACCTTGATGCCGCGCTCCTTTGCCACCACCGGGGCCGACACCATGTTAACCGTACCGAGCATTGGCTGAAGGAAGCCAGCAAGAGCGGCCGACGTCAGAGCCCGCGTATTCATCTCACCCACGTCACCGGCATATTCGATGACAATTCCGGTAATCGGCTGATCGGTGAGCTGGCCCGCAAAGGAACCAAGTTTTTCGGCGACCGCGATAAAGGGCTTGAGGCGCGGCGCCTCGTCCGCGGAGATCGACGGCATGTTGAGAGCGTTGGATACCGCACCATGCAGCAGATAGTCCGACATCTGTTCGGCCACCTGCAGCGCCACGTTTTCCTGAGCCTCGCCAGTCGATGCGCCAAGGTGCGGTGTCGCCACCACATTCTCAAGGTCAAAGAGCTTGTGATCCGTGGCTGGCTCAACGTCAAATACATCAAGTGCCGCACCGCCCACGTGGCCTTCCATCAATGCCTCGTAAAGCGCATCCTCCACAACGAGGCCGCCTCTGGCGCAGTTGATGATCCTCACACCCTTGCGGCACTTCGCCAGCGCCGCGCCATCAATGATGTTGCGCGTTCTCTCGGTCAACGGCGTATGCAGTGAAATAAAATCCGAACGCTGGAAGATCTCCTCCAGTTCCACCTTCTCGACGCCGATCTCGATCGCCCGCTCCGGCGACAGAAAGGGATCGAAGGCGATAACTCTCATCTTGAGACCCAAGGCACGGTCGGCGACGATTGAGCCGATGTTTCCGCAGCCGATCACACCAAGCGTCTTGTTGAAAAGTTCGACCCCCATGAAACGGTTCTTTTCCCACTTCCCCGCATGGGTTGAGGCATTGGCCGCCGGGATTTGCCGGGCCAGGGCCATCATCATGGAAATCGCATGTTCCGCAGTGGTGATGGCATTGCCGAACGGCGTATTCATGACGACGATGCCGCGCTGGCTGGCGGCTGGAATATCGATATTGTCGACGCCAATTCCGGCCCGGCCGATGACCTTGAGGCGCGTTGCCGCCGCGATGATCTTGGGCGTCACTTTCGTGGCGGAACGTATGGCGAGCCCCTCATAGTCGGGAATGGCGGCAAGCAGCGCGATCTTGTCCTTGCCCAGATCGGGCTGATAATCCACATCGATGCCGCGATCGCGGAAAATCTGGACAGCGGTTTCCGAGAGCTTGTCTGATACGAGCACGCGGGGGGTCATGCCATGCTCCCGTGTGCTTGCTCAAAGGCCCAGTCGAGCCACGGCAATAGCGCATCGACGTCCGATGTTTCCACGGTAGCACCGCACCAGATGCGCAAACCCGGCGGAGCATCGCGATATGAGCCGATGTCGAAGGCAACGCCTTCCGCCTCAAGCAGCTTCACCATCGTTTTCGGCACGGCCTCACCAGCGTCAAGCGTCAGGCAGACCGACGTGTTCGACTGTGTCTCGCGCCGCTTGGAGAGGTTCTGCACCCAAGGTGTCTTCGCGACCCAATCGTCGATCACCCCGGCGTTCGCATCAGCACGCGCCCGGAGCGATTTAAGTCCGCCGATGCCGCGCGCCCAATGCAGCGCCACGAGATAATCTTCGACGCACAGCATGGATGGCGTGTTGATCGTCTCACCTTCGAAGATGCCGGAAGAAAGTTTCCCGCCCGAGGTCATGCGGAATATCTTCGGCATGGGCCAGGGCGGCGACCAGGTTTCCAATCGCTCGACGGCACGGGGCGACAGAATGATCACGCCATGGCCGCCTTCGCCGCCGAGCACTTTCTGCCAGGAGAAGGTCACAACATCCAGTTTGGCGAAATCCAGGTTCTGCGCGAAGGCCGCCGACGTCGCATCGCAGATCGTAAGACCGGCGCGATCAGCGGGGATCCATCCGGCATCGGGCACGCGCACGCCCGATGTGGTGCCATTCCAGGTAAACACCACATCCCGCTTGAAATCGACGCTACCGAGATCGGGTAATTCTCCATAGGGCGCCTTGAGAATGCGGGCATCCTTGAGCTTGAGTTGTTTCATAACGTCGCCGACCCAGCCCTCGCCGAAACTTTCCCAGGCAAGGAGATCGGCGCCCCGTTGGCCCAGCAGCGACCAGAGCGCCATTTCGACTGCTCCCGTATCGGAGGCGGGAACGATGCCGATGCGGTGGGTGGCGGGAACTTCAAGCACTTCCCGCGTCAACGCAATCGCCTGCTTCAGGCGTGCCCTTCCATCCGCCGAACGGTGCGAGCGGCCCAAAAATGCTGTTTCGAGGAGCTTGGGAGACCAGCCTGGAATTTTAGCGCAGGGGCCGGAAGAAAAATGCGGAATCTCCGGCCGCACTGCCGGTTTCGCCGTCGTCATCGGTTTGCTCCATCCTTGCAGATGGACCGGCCCTCGGTGGGGAGGACTAGCCCGGGACGGCATATGCCGGAATTCCGGGCGAGGATCAACAACCTTGAAAAAAAAGAAAGCGGCGGTGAATTTCTCCACCGCCGCTTTCGCTGATTGAGGACTCTCGTTCGAGCCTCAGAATTCGAAGCGGAGACCCGTGAGGACTTGATGTTCCATCGGATCGGATCCCGAGGTGACAACGTCGCGGAAGCGGTATCCAGCGTCGATCGTGATGTTCTCCGAAAGATCGATGCCGACGCCGGCCATCAGGCCATAGGCCACGCCATCCTTATCACTGGCATTGTCGATTGAAGCCCAGCCGTAACCCAGGCCTGCGCCAACATAGGGCGTGAACGCCGTATCGGTCGGAATATCGAAATAAAGATTGCCAAGCACCGTGGTGACGCTCATGTCGGCGCCCGGTGCGACGCTGTATTCACCGCCGTAGTCGAGGCGGACATCGGCCCGCAGGTTTTCGTTGAAACGATAGCCCACGCCGCCGCCAACAGCGAATGCGCTGTCATCGTCGCCGCCCGCCCATTCAAGGAATGACCAGCCCGCATCGGCTCGCAGATAGAGGCCCATGGCTTGATAGGTTTCAGGGGTCACACTCTCTTCATCGGCCGCCTGCGCCGCAGTTCCCGCCAAGGCTAGCATCGCCGCCCCGAGAACTGACATTTGGTATGATTTCATTTACTCAACTCCTGAGATCGTTCCTGTTGATGGGGCGAGCCTAACGGCCGGAAGTGTCCCAACACCGGCACGATTGCGGCAAAGCAGTGACTATCCGGGACTGTTGCATTCCTGCCACATGTTTCTGTGCCGATACGGCATGGAACGTTGACCCCGTACCCACCATGACGATAGGTGGCCATATGCAGAAGTCCGGCCCCCTCGATTGGTTCCTCCTTTCTCGCCATCGTGGTTGCCTGGGGCTCTTCCTTCGCCATGACCAAGATTGCCGTCACCCATCTCGATGCCGCGTGGGTCATGGCGCTGCGGCTTATAATTGCCGCCCTCGTTCTTGCACCCTATGCGATGCTCAGTGGCCTGACGCTCGCGGCAGCACCCGCAGTCTGGCGAAAGTTCACCTGGCTTGGATTTATTGGTCACGCTGCTCCATTTTTCCTCATCACTTGGGGCACCCATTTCGTAAGCTCGGGCGTTTCCGGATTGCTGATGGGAGCGATCCCGCTGTTCCTCGTTGTGCTTGCCCATTTCTTTCTCGAGGACGAGCGTCTCACCATGCCAAAAACCTTGGGCTTTCTCATGGGCTTTGCGGGCATTCTCGTTCTCATCGGACCCAGTAAGATTTTCAATTTTGCACTATCGGGAGAGGCGTTCTGGGGTGAGCTTGCGATTCTCGCAGGCGGTCTGTGCTATGCAATCCACGGGGTGACGGCCAAGCGGCTGGGCTTCGACAATCCGGTCAAGCAGGCGGCCTGCGTGTGCGTCGCCGCCGCCATCATGGGGGTGGTCTTTGCCGCCGCCGTCAGTCCGGAAGGACTTTACGGCAAACCGCAAATCGCCTTCTGGTCTGTCGTGGGACTGGGTCTCCTCCCCACCGCTTTGGCGACGCTGCTCATGTACCGGTTGATGGAGCGGATCGGGCCGAGTTTCGTGGCCTACTCGAATTATCTTGTGCCGGTTTATGCGGTCCTGCTCGGCGCTGCCGTACTGGGCGAGAAGCTGAGCTGGAACGTTCTGGCGGCAACGCTCCTCATTCTCGCTGGCATCGCGGTGAGCCGGATGGTCCTCTCTAGGCCGCCGCCTTCGCGATGAGCCCACAAAGATCGTCGACGATCCGGCGCACCAGATTTTCGTCATCGCCTTCCGCCATGACGCGGATCAAGGGTTCCGTGCCCGAAGGCCGGATCACCAGGCGGCCATGGTTTCCAAGTTGTGCCGCGGCATCGGCCATGGCCGATTTCACTTGGGTGTCCTCCAGCGGCTTGCCGGTCTTGAACTTCACGTTCCTGAGAATCTGCGGCACGGGCGCAAACAGATTGCAGACTTCACTCACCGGCTTTCCCGAGCGCACCACTTCAGCCAGCACCTGGAAAGCCGCGAGCAGCCCATCGCCGGTAGTCGAGAAATCCGAAAGTATGATGTGACCCGATTGTTCACCCCCGATATTGTAGCCATGGGCTCGCATGTGCTCGACAACATACCTGTCGCCAACTTTGGTGCGGGCCAGCGTCAGTTTTTGCTCGCCCAGGAATCGCTCCAGCCCGAGGTTCGACATGACGGTGGAAACCAGTCCGCCGCCGCGCAATTCCCCGCGCTTGCTCCATGACGAGGCGATCAGCGCCATCAGCTGATCGCCATCGATTACCTGGCCACGCTCGTCCGCGATGATCACGCGGTCGGCGTCGCCGTCAAGTGCGATACCGATGTTGGCGCGAAGCTCGCGAACCTTGTCGCACATGGCCTGCGGCGCCGTCGATCCGCACTTCTTATTAATGTTGAGACCGTTGGGCTCATGGCCGATCTGGACGATTTCAGCGCCCAGTTCCCACAGCGCCGTAGGCGCCACTTTATATGCAGCGCCATGGGCGGTATCGATCACCACCCGCAAGCCATCGAGATTGAGGTCTTTCGGAAATGTCCGTTTGGCAAATTCGATATAGCGCGCCTGGGCATCTTCGATGCGCTTGGCCCGCCCGATTTCCGCCGGCGCTGCAAGCTCCATGCTCTGCGGATGATCGAGTAAGCGCTCGATTTCCTGCTCCTGATCGTCTGAGAGTTTGTACCCGTCCGGCCCAAAAATCTTGATGCCGTTGTCCTGGAAGGGATTGTGCGAGGCCGAGATCATGACGCCGAGATCGGCGCGCATCGAGCGCGTCAGCATGGCGACGGCAGGTGTTGGAACCGGGCCGAACAAAAACACATCCATGCCGGCGGCCAGTAATCCGGCTGTCAGCGCCTGTTCGATCATGTAACCGGAAAGGCGCGTATCCTTGCCGATCACCACCCGGTGGCGATGATTGCCGCGCTTGTAGAGATTGCCCGCGGCCATGCCGATCTTGAGCACCAGATCGGCCGTCATGGTGCCGCTGTTGGCCGTGCCCCGGACACCATCTGTCCCGAAATAATTGCGCGGCATGAGTTCCTCCGTCAAAGCCCGCTGGCGCCGGGATCGGCCGCGGCAAGGGCTACCGCCAGGGCGGCTACCGTGGCTTTTACATCATGCACCCGGAGAATGTGCGCTCCGTTAAGTGCTGCATGGACGGCCCCGCCAACCGACCCATGGACGCGCTGGCTCGCCGCTTTTTCCCCCGTCAGCGCCCCCACAAATCCCTTGCGCGAAAGGCCCGCCAGCAGTGGAACGCCAAGGCCGTGGAACAGGGTAAGCTGGTTCAACACATCAAGATTGTGCCGGAATGTCTTGCCGAAGCCAATGCCGGGATCGGCAACGATCTTGCTGCGGGAAATTCCAGCCGCCATGCAAGCCGCAATCCGGCCCTCCAGCGCGTCATAGACATCAAGGGCTACGTCGTCGTAGGCGGGACTGAGCTGCATGGTCTTGGGGTCGCCCTGGGCATGCATCAGCACCACCGGGCAGCCCAACTCGGCGATCGCGGCAGCGCCTCGCGAATCATGCTGTAGTGCCGAAACATCGTTGATGATGGCGGCCCCCGCGCCGATAGCGGCGCGCATCACGTGGGCCTTGCGTGTATCACAGGAAACCGTATGGCCTTTGCGGGCCAAACCTTCGATCACTGGCAGAACGCGGCGAAGTTCTTCGTCCTGCCCAACGCCTTCCGATCCGGGCCTGGTCGATTCTCCACCCACGTCGAGGACATGTGCCCCCTCCTCGGCAAGCTTGAGACCGTGAGATATGGCCTCTTCGGCTCCGGCATTAACACCGCCGTCGGAGAAGCTGTCAGGCGTGACATTGACGATTCCCATGATCACGGGCCGATCGAATGTCAGCGCACCAAAGGCCGTTCGCGGAGTTTCGATGGCAGCCAGCGCGTCATCGCGTGGCAGATCGACATAGGCCATGAATTGGCGCGAAATCGCGTCAGCTTCCCTCGCGATGATTTCAGCTTGATGAAAACATATCCAGGGGGATCCGCCCAGACGTCCCGCCCTGCCCTGCGCAACGGCGCGTCGCGCGTCGGAGCCGTAGGCGAGAGCGGCCGGGCGGAGATAGGTCTTCAAGGCCGGAACGTCTCTGGAAAAATTGATAAGCCGGCGATGAGGCGGATTTTATTCCCCTTCCCCCCTCGCGGGGGAAGGTGGATCGCGCCGCCTTCGGCGCGAGACGGAAGAGGGGGTGGTCCCGCGAGTCTCGTCATTCCTTTTCCTCGCTGAACAGCCCCCTCTTCCGGCGCTATGCGCCACCTTCCCCCGCGAGGGGGGAAGGGGAATAAGTTGTACCAATACAGATTCACGTTCGGCCCCCGCTCCGGGAGAAGCATCAGGTTTGCGGCTGCGGTTCCATGTCGGAGGCTCCGCCGCGCTTGACGCCACCGGCGCTGGGAACGGAGGATTGGGTCTTGCTCGCCGTCTTGCCGCTGTCACTGCCGTCATCGCGTTTCGGCGCAATGCCCTTCAGCAGATTATTGATCTCGTCGCCGGACAATGTCTCGAATTCGAGCAGGCCCTTGGCCAGGATCTCAAGATCCTTGTTCTTTTTGGTGAGGATTTTGCGCGCCACGGCATAGCCCTCATTGACGATGCGTTTCACTTCGTCGTCGATCTTCTGGGCGGTCGCCTCCGAGACGTTCTGGGTGCGTGACACCGAATGGCCAAGGAATACCTCTTCCTGGTTTTCGCCATAGGACACGGTCCCCAGTTCCTCGGAATAGCCCCAACGCGTCACCATGGCGCGGGCCAAACGTGTTGCTTGTTCGATATCCGATTGAGCGCCGGACGTCACATTGTCCCGGCCGAAGGTCAGTTCCTCGGCAATGCGGCCGCCCATCATGATCGCCAGCCGCGAGGTCATCTGGGTGAAGCTCATGGAAAGCCTGTCGCCCTCGGGCAGCTGCATCACCATGCCAAGCGCCCGGCCCCGCGGAATGATGGTCGCCTTATGCACGGGATCGGACTTGGGAACATTGATGGCGACAAGAGCGTGGCCTGCCTCGTGATAGGCGGTGAGGCGCTTTTCATCCTCGGTCATCACCAGCGAGCGGCGCTCGGCCCCCATCATCACCTTGTCCTTGGCCTCTTCGAATTCGTGCTGGGTCACCATGCGCTTGTTGCGCCGCGCCGCCAGCAGGGCTGCTTCGT
>JBKKDI010000090.1:0-13495 GCA_046708645.1 Aestuariivirga sp. | reverse complement strand
CGTGGTCAGGCCATTCCTCGCTCTATGCCATTCCCGAAATCTACGAAGAAATCGGCAACGCCAGGATGACGCTGGTTTTCGTCAATACGCGCTCCCAGGCGGAGGCCGTATTCCAGGCTCTTTGGGAAGCAAATGACGATCACCTGCCCATCGCCCTGCACCACGGTTCCCTCGATGTGGGCCAGCGGCGCAAGGTGGAGGCCGCCATGGCCGAGGGGAAGCTGCGCGCCGTCGTCTGCACCTCGACCCTCGATCTCGGCATTGACTGGGGTGAAGTCGATCTGGTGGTCCAGGTGGGGGCGCCGAAGGGGTCGAGCCGCCTGCTTCAGCGTATCGGCCGATCCAATCATCGGCTGGATATTCCCAGCGAAGCCCTGCTGGTGCCCTCCAACCGCTTCGAGGTTCTGGAGTGCGAGGCGGCGAAACAGGCGGCCAAAGTCAATGCTCAGGACACGGAGTATCCTTCCGTGCTGAAGCTGGACGTTCTGGCGCAGCACATTCTCGGGCGGGCCGTGGCGGGGCCGTTCCAGCCGGATGAGCTTTTCGCCGAAATCACCGGCGCCTGGACTTTTCGCAATCTGACCCGGGGCGATTTCGACAAAGCGATCGATTATGTGGCAACGGGCGGTTATGCGCTCCGTGTTTATGAACGATATGCGAAGTTGAAGAAACAGCCGGACGGAAGCCTGCGGCTTGCACATCCGCGCCTGGCCCAGGCTTACCGGCTTAACGCCGGCACCATTGTCGAGGCTGAAATGCTGAAGGTCCGGCTTGCCAGCGTGAAACAACGGTTGGGCAGACGCGCCCTCACCGGCGGCCGGGTGCTGGGCGAACTTGAGGAATATTTCCTGTCGCAGCTTGCAGTTGGCGATACGTTTGTCTTCTCCGGCGAAATCCTGCGTTTCGAGGGGCTTGACGAGTTTGGAGCGCTGGCGACGCGGACCAAAGCGCGGGACGCCATGGTCCCCTCCTACGAGGGTGGAAAATTTCCCCTGTCGACCTATCTGGCCGAGCGGGTGCGCGGCTTACTGGCCGATCCCCGGGCTTGGGGAGGGCTGCCGCCGCAGGTCCGCGACTGGCTGTCGTTGCAACGTTACAAGTCGGTCGTGCCCACCGCCGAACAGATGCTGGTCGAGACTTTTCCCCGCGCCAACAAGCATTATCTCGTCGCCTATCCATTCGAGGGGCGGCTGGCGCATCAGACGCTGGGCATGCTTCTCACCCGCAGGCTGGAACGCTGGGGGGCGCAGCCGTTGGGCTTCGTTGCTTCCGAATATGCGCTGGTGGTTTGGACAGTGCGCGATCTGTCGCTATTTATCGGAAGTGACCGCCTGTCCCTCGCTAGCCTGTTCGACGAAGACATGCTGGGCGACGACCTGGAAGCCTGGCTGGCGGAATCGAATTTGATGAAGCGAACCTTCCGCACGGCCGCGATCATCGGCGGCCTGATCCAGCGCCGCATGCCCGGCAAGGAAAAAACCGGGCGCCAGGTGACGGTCAACACCGACCTGATCTACGATGTTTTGCGCAGCCATCAGCCGGATCATATTCTTTTGCGCGCGGCCTGGGACGATGCCGCCGATGGATTGATCGACATTCATCGCCTTGGGGCGCTGCTGAGGCGGATCAGGGGCGCCATCGTGCACCGGGCTCTCGATACGGTATCGCCGCTCGCCGTTCCGGTGCTGCTTGAGATCGGGCGCGAATCCATTTACGGCGAAGGCCATGATGCCCTTCTCGCCGAAGCCGCCGGTGCCCTCATCGAAGAGGCCATGGGGGTTGTCTAGGACGCACCGCATCGGCCTGGCCGGCCTCGATTTCATTCCCGATCTTTCAGGGGCGCTGTACGCACCCGATTTCAGAACCCTTCTGGTGGCCGACTTGCATCTTGAAAAAGGTTCGAGCATCGGTCGGCGAGGCGTGCATCTGCCGCCCTATGATACGCGCTCGACGCTTTCCCAGCTCCTCGCTGTTATCGCCGCGACAAAGCCGGAGCAACTGATTTTCCTGGGTGATAGCTTTCACGACAATGGGGCGCTGGAGCGGATCGACATCACCGATCTTGCAACGCTGCGCGCCATCACGGCTGAACGGCGCACGATCTGGATCATGGGAAATCATGATCCTTCACCGCCGTCTGGCATCGGCGGCACCAGTGCGGCGGAGGTGGCGCTCGGTCCTGTTACCCTCCGCCATGAGCCGAAGCCCTTGGCTCAAGAAGAAATGGAGATCGCTGGACATCTGCATCCGGCGGCATCGGTGGCCCAGCGGGGGCGCGCCATTCGCTGCCGCTGCTTTATCGCCGACGGCCGCCGTGTCGTTATGCCGGCGTTCGGCAGCTATACCGGCGCCTTGAGCATTTCAGCGAAACCCTTCGAAACATTGTTCGCGGAGTTCCACGTCTGGATGCTGGGAGCCCGCGCCATTCACCGCTTTCCGGCAAAAAGTGTCAGATAGCTTATCCTGCCCCGGCCTGTAACGCCGAAATGAGATCGGGCGTGACTTCGCCCGTCACCTTCATGTTGGATTGAAGCTGAAACAGCCGGATGGCATTGACCGTCTGCGCGTCCATCTTGCCGTCGGGCTTGCCCACGTTGAAGCCCAGCCGTGAGAGAAGCTCCTGTGCCGTCATCACCGGATCGGCAGAGGGAATGTGCGCCGCGGCAGAGTTTTTGATCGTGGTGTCGAGGGGCGAATTCCAGTCCGGGTTGACGACGGCCACGACATTGGCATCGTCGACGGCGGGCTCCGGCCTCCAGGCTGCCGCCCGGCCGATCACGGTCTTCCGGATTCCAGGGGCCAGTGTCCCGGCAATCTGGCCCGCGCGCTTTTCTGCGTCCTGATCGCCCTGGCGGCCGGCCAACGTGTACCAAAACAGTGCTTCAGCCTGATCGATTTTCGTTCCAAGCCCTCTTTCATAGAGGACCGCCAGATTGAACTGGCTATCCTTCAGGCCGCGTTGGGCGGCTTTACCGAACCAGCGAAAGGCATTGCCGTAGTTGGGCGTACCCGCTTGATTGCCGGCGGCGATCACCGCGGCATTGTGCATAGACTTGACATTGCCGGCGGTAGCGGCGCGCTCGTACCAGAGAAGTGCCGCCGCCACATCCTGGGGTACCCCCTTGCCGCGTTCAAACAGCGTCGCAATGCGGTACTGCGCGGGCGCCAGCCCCCGCGCAGCTGCATGCTGATACCAATAGGCTGCCTTGGTGAAATCCTGCTGGACGCTGTGGCCTTCGAGATACCGGCTGGCGACGACGAACTGGGCTGCGGCATCGCCGCGGGCCGCGGCATCGCGGAGACTTTGACCGCCAATTTCCAGTGGCGGCATTTCGGCTTTTTCGGCGGACGCGCCAGGTTCGGCGACGAGCGACGCGAGAGAAGCATCGGTTTTCCGGGCAGGCAAAGCACCCGTCAAGATGCCGTCGGTCAAGACGGTTTCTTCCGGCGATGGCAGGCCGGGACCGTGGCCGGTTGCCTCCGGCTGCACAACGGCTGGCTTCTGCTGACGCGCCCGCGCTTGAACGCTGGGGTTCACGGTGGATTCGACAGAAGTAGATTGCTTCAAAGGGGACTTAGACTTGATCATCACGTTGACGGTGAACGCCGCAACGGCCGCCAGCAGCACAAGACCGGCAAGGATGAGCTTCCGCCGCCGGTTGCCGCTGGAAACAACCGGCTTGGCCACCGGCTTGCCGCCGGAGAAACTCAGCGGTTCCTGTTGAACAGGTTTTCTGCTGCGGAATGGCATCGACAGACTGAACCGTCGATTGGCGCCGGACTTCAATTTTGGTTTGATGTCGGGATGTAGCACGTTGCTTTGGGTAGCGGCTGCCTGTGCGGCGCGGCGGGCCGCGGCAATGAAGTCGTCGGCGGGTGCCAGGGTGTCGCCGCTGGCTAGGGTAAAATCCACAGGATGTGGCTGGGCTTCAGGTTGCGGGATGGAGCCGGCATTTTCCTCGACCCCATCTTGAAAGACCGGGGAAAAGTTTTGGCGATCGGGCGGTACTTCTGTCTTTGACTCCTGACTGTAGGGGGCCGCGTCGTTCGACTCCTCGGGCTGCCGGGCCATATTGGCGGCGAGCTGGTATCCTGCCGCGGCGGTTTCGAGTTCCGCCAGCTTGTTGACGATTTGCTCCAGCGTCTCATGCACAGCCTCGAGCGTTTCCTGGTTACGCTGGTCCGAGGAGGCAGCGCTTTCGCGCACGGCCCGGAGGCCCTCCTCCAGGGCCTGCATTTCCGGCGATGGCCCGTGCGCCGCTGGCTGAACGGCCAGCATCCGTTCGGCAACGCGGCTCGCGGCTTCCTCGGCGGCTTCTTGGGTCAGATCGCGATTTTGCTCTAGGCGTTCGAAGAGCTGACTGATGGCGCGTTCGATCGTATCGAAATGGCCGAGTTGCTGCTCGGCCCGGCCAATGCGATCGCTGACCGCGGTGAGCTGCTGTTCAAGCGCTGCAGCGGCGTGTCCGTCGCCCCGCCCGCCCATGGCCTGGTCGAGACGGCGACCCAGTTCGGCGATGCGGCGGTCCATATCCGCCAGTGGCGGCAGGCCGTCGTCTTGGGCCATGCGGGCAGACAATTGCTCGACAGCGGAATGCAAGGCCTCGACGTCGCGCGCGGACGCACTTCCTTCCCGCGTTTCGTCGATGCGCTGACCGAGGCTGGCGATCTCCGCGCGCAGGCGCTGAAGGTCGCTGCTGCTCGCATGGCTGCCAAGGGTCGCCTGAGCTTCGTTGAGAAGGCCGAGGATGCGGCTCTCGATGGCGCGCAATTCCTCCTGGACGGTGCTGGCGGCGGTGGATTGAGCCCGCGCCGATAGCGCCTCGGAGGTTTCACTGACGCTCTCGATGCGGTCAGCAAGGCGGTTAAGTTCCTGGCGCACGGCGTCGGACAGGCCCGCCTGGGTCTCCTGTTCGGATCGCTGGACGCGAGCGGCCAGATCGTTGAGGCGTGTTTCCAAGCTGAGGAGAGCGGGAGCGGCACGTAAGACATCGTCACTGACGGAACCCGATGCGCGCTCCGCCATATCGCCCAGGCGGTCCTGCATGGATTTGAGCGTATCCCGGGTTCGCTTCTCGCTGACGTCGAGATGCTCCACGACATTGCGGATGGCGGTGTCCAGCGAACTGAAGCCAGGCACATCTTCCGGTTTGTCGAAGCTCTTCCGCTCCTGGGCCGCCATGGCGATCTGGCGCCCAAGTACCGAAAGCCGTTCATTGACAGCGGAGAAGGCTTCAACGGCCTGGCGCTCGTTGCTGTCGACGCGCGCCAATACGCGGTGCAACGCGTCGGTATCCGCGGCTTGGGCAGGCGCATCATAAGGCCTGATTGACGCAGCTTCCTGCCCCAGCCGGGCGAGGCGGGAAAGCTGCTGGGCGATGTCTTCAAGGCGGATCGTCGTGTCGTCGCGCCGGGCCTGGCGGTAGGGTGTGCGGTCCATGCGAGGGGGGCTCGAAAAATCTTTGTGCGGAATGGTTTCCGCGGCGGTTGGCGCGGGTTCATTTTCCTCGGATTGGTCGAGAATCACCGAATTGAGCCATTCTCCCAGGGTCATTCCAGAGCGGCGCGCGGCGTGCTTTGCCACCGCGCGAACCTCCGGTTCAATGCCTTTGACGCTCCACGGGATGCCGGGTTTCATTGGCTCATTCTCTCGCTCTTCCGCAAAGGCCCCTTCGATCGCGGCAAGCCGGACGAAGGACAACAACGGGTTTTCCCTGTGCAAAAGTTAACGGGTTTGGTAAAGATTCAGTTAAGCGGTTCATATTTTTGGCGCAATTGCTGTGCGGTTGGGCTTTGAACCGTGGCCGGAGATGGATAACCTTGGGTTAAAAGCGCAAAGGAATCGACCGCCGCACGACCTGGGATATTCATCAAACGTTGCGTCAAAAACCGTGCTTGAGGACACTCATCGCTGGAGACCAACATGGCCGCAACTGATACAAAAGACCGGCCAAGCCGGGACCGCACATATTCCATCACAGAGCTGTGCCGGGAGTTCAACGTCACCCCCAGGACGCTCCGTTTCTACGAACAAAAAGGCCTTTTGCATCCCGCCCGCCGCGGCTGGACCCGGATTTTCAACTATCGCGACCGCGCCCGCCTGCAACTCATTCTGCGCGGCAAGAAGGTGGGCTTCGCGCTGGAGGAGATCAAGGAGATGCTCGATCTCTACAATCTGCGCGACGGCCAGTTGACCCAGCTCCGCATTGCGTCCACCAAAATGCGCGAACGGCTGGAAGCGCTGCGCAAACAGCGGGGCGAACTCGAAGACGCCATCGCCGATCTGGAGCGCACCGTCATTCTCGTCGACGGCATGCTCACGGAACGCGAGGCCCAGACGAAAGCTGCAAATCCCACTGACGCTCAGCGGTCCTGAGACGGCGGCATGCGCCTGGCGATCTCGGCCCGGAAGGGGCTGGCCTTATAGACTCCCAACACTTTGAGAAAACTGGTGAAGAACTCAAGTTCCTCCAGTGCCAGCCTGACACGGCGTTCAGACGGGTGGCCTTCGATATCGGCATAAAATTGCGTGGCCGAGAACTGCCCTTCCAATTGGTAGGATTCAAGCTTGGTCATGTTGACGCCGTTGGTGGCAAATCCCCCCATGGCCTTGTAGAGGGCGGCGGGCACGTTGCGCACGCGGAAGACGAAGCTCGTCACCACGGGCGCGTCCTCGGGCGCGGCATCCTGTGCGGTGGCCGAAAGAACGACGAAGCGCGTCGTGTTGTGATCTTCATCCTCGACGTTTTTGCGGACGATCTTCAACCCATAGATCTCAGCGGCCAGCGCGGTGGCCAAGACGGCCCGGGTGAGGTCGCGGTTATCTGACAACTCACGGGCGGCGCCGGCCGTATCGGCGGCAACGACCGGCTTCATCTTCAGTTCACGGATGACTTTGCGGCATTGACCAAGGGCGTGCACATGACTGTGCACGGTGGCGATGCGCGCAATATCGCTGCCCGGCACAATCATCAGCTGGTGGTGCACGCGCAGGAAATGCTCGCCGATGATATGGAGATTGGTGCGCGGCATCAGATGGTGAATATCGGCGACACGGCCTGCCACGGAATTGTCGATGGGGATCATGGCAAGCGCCGCCTCGCCATCCTTCACGGCCTGGAAGGCGTCCTCGAACGTTCCGCAGGCCAGCGGTTCATGGCCGGGATAGGCTTCGATGCACGCAATATGGGAATTGGCGCCGGGCTCGCCCTGGTAGGCAATCCTGGACGTCATGACGGCTGCCTCAGAATCTGCCGGGCGATCTCGAGATCGGCGGGGGTGTCGACCCCTAGCGGCACCGTTTCGACCCGGACCACGACGATGCTCATGCCGTTGTCGAGGGCTCGCAGTTGCTCCAGGTTGCGCTCGGCCTCGCGGGCGCTCACGGGGAGCGAGACGAAGCGATCCAGAGCGCTTCGCCGGTATGCGTAAACGCCGATATGGTGCCAGTAGGGTGGCGCATGTTCAGGCCCAACGCGGCGCACGAAATCGCGGGCGAAGGCCACTTCGCGCTCGTTGCTCAGGGGCGTGATCGCCTTGACGATGTTGGGGTTGGCCAGGTCCTCCGCCGTTTCGAGCGGGGCGGCGATGGTCGATATTTCGGCTGGCTCGTTCACCAGACCGGCGAGGCAGCGTTGGATCGACAGCGAATCAACGGTAGGGAGATCGCCTTGAAGATTGACCACAAAACCGAAGCGGCCGGCGGGATCGCGCAAGCGCAACGCCTCGGCGATACGATCGGAGCCTGACGGCAGGGCCGGATCGGTGACGATGGCATCGCCGCCTGCGATACGGATGGTTTCAGCAATTTCGTTTTCCGCCGCCGCCACAAGGACTTGGCCGACATTGGCGGCAATGGCGCGCTGCCAGACATGAACGATCATCGGCAGGCCGTTGATATCGGCGAGCGGCTTACCAGGGAGCCTGGTCGAGGCCATTCGCGCGGGGATTACGACGATGGTATTCTGGTTTTCAATCATGGGCTTGGACTAAGGCGCGGCAAATGCTCACGACCGTCTTATACGTATTGCGGTGGGCTTGAGAAACAATTAGTTTCCGCGCGAAATCAAGGGCCGCGGGGGTCAAGTCGTTCGATGAACAGCTTTGAATTCAACAAAATCGCCGGCGCGGTTCTGGGCACGGCGCTCATGGTGTTCGGCCTCAAGGGTGCAGCGGAAGTCATCTATCATTCCGAAAAACCCGAAAAACAGGGCTTCGCCATTGAGGTGGCCGACGCTGCAACCGGCGGGGAAACGGGCGGCGCAGAGGTTGCCGCCGTTTCGCTGGGGACGCTACTCGCCGCGGCCGATCCCAAGAAGGGCGAGGCCGCGGCCAAGGCTTGCGCCGCCTGCCATGTTTTTGTGAAGGGTGGCCCTAACAAGGTGGGTCCCAACCTGTGGGATGTGGTAGAAAGGCCGCACGCTGCCGTTCCGAACTTTCCCTATTCCGACGCCATGAAAGCCAAGGCTGCCGAGCCGTGGACCTTTGAGGCGCTCAATGCCTTCATCAAGAGCCCCAAGGAGACCGTGCCTGGCACCAAGATGATCTATGGCGGCCTCAAGAAGGATACGACGCGGGCCGATTTGCTGGCCTATCTCGCCTCGCTCTCGGATGCGCCGAAACCCTTCTCTGCCCCGTAACGGCCTCAATGCTCTCCAAGAATTAACTCCGGCGGCAGCTTGCCGGTGTTTTCTTTTGGGCCTGCACATGCGTATCTACCCCGTGGATCAGGAGTGCAGCGCCCATGAGATTTAACCGCCGGACCCTTCTCAAACTCGCCGGCCTTTCGCCGCTCACAAAAATCTTCGGTGTGCAGATTGCCCACGCAGATGACAGCGAGTTCAGGCATGCCCTCACGTAGATCAGCGACATCAAATACGGTCCGGACTTCCGGCATTTCGACTACGTGAATCCGCAAGCGCCTAAGGGTGGGCGGGTGCGGTTTGGGGTGGTCGGTTCCTTCGACAGTCTCAACCCCTATAGCTTCAAGGGTGAAACGGGGCCGGCCGCCACCAACGAGACCCTGCTTGTCTCCGCCCTCGATGAACCCTCGACTGAATATGGCCTCGTGGCATCCGCCGTGTGGCATCCGGAGGACCGCGCGCAAGTCGTCTATCGCCTACGGCCGGAAGCTCGTTTTCACGACGGCAAGGCGATGACGCCGGATGATGTGATCTGGAGCATGGAGGCGCTGCGTGAAGCGCATCCCTTCTACAATTCCTATTACAAAAACATCACCAAGGTGGAGCAAACGGGTGACCACGAAGTTGGCTTCATTTTCAATGGGAGCGGCAACCGCGAATTGCCGCTCATCACCGGCCAGCTGCCCGTGTTGCCGAAACACTGGTGGACCGGCAAGAACGCCAATGGCAAGCAGCGCGATATAAAGGAGACAACGCTTGAAGTGCCGCTGTCGTCGGGTGCTTACAAGGCGGCGGACGTCAAGACCGGGGTTTCGGTGAAGCTCCGGCGCGTCGATGATTATTGGGGTAAGGATCTACCGGTTAACGTCGGCCAAAATAATTTCGATGAAATCGAGTATGTCTATTTCCGCGACGCCGACGTGGCCTTCGAGGCCCTTAAGGGCGACCTGTACGACTGGCGGGTCGAGACAAGTTCAAAGAACTGGGCGACCCGCTATGATTTTCCGTCGGTGAAGCAGGGCCGCGTGGTGCTGGAAAAGATCGCGCTCAAACAGGTCGAAGGAATGCAAAGCTGGGCCTTCAATCTCAGGCGCGAAAAATTTCAAGACCAGCGGGTACGCCGTGCCTTCAACTTTGCCTTCGATTTCGAATGGTCCAACACCAATCTTTTCTACGGCCAGTACACGCGCTCGCGCAGTTACTTCAACAATTCCGAAATGGAGGCGAAGGGTCTGCCCAGCCCGGAAGAACTGGCAATCCTTGAACCCCTGAGAGACCAGATTCCGGCCGAGGTGTTCACAACGGAATATACAAATCCCGTGAGCAAAACACCGCAAGAGCGTCGCAAGAACCTGCGCGAAGCGTCGCGGCTTCTTGGCGAAGCGGGGTGGAACGTAACGTCGGACGGCAGCAAATCAGCTCTGAAAAACGCCAAAGGCGAAGAGCTTGGCGTCGAAATTTTGATCGACCAGCCGATCTGGGAGCGCATTGCACTTCCCTACAAGCAACAATTGGGATTGCTCGGCATCGGCGTGACTATCAAGCCAATCGACAGCGCCCAATATGAGCGTCGGACTCAGACCTTCGATTATGACATTATCATCGGGAGTTGGGGTCAGTCGCTGTCGCCGGGCAATGAACAGCGGGATTTTTGGGGAAGCGAAGCGGCAACCAAGAATGGCAGCCGCAACTATGTGGGCATTCAAAACCCGGCGGTCGACCGGATCGTCGACAAGATCATTTTCGCCACCGACCGGGCGGGGCTTATCGCGGCCTGCAAGGCGGTCGACCGTGTGCTCATGTGGAACGATTACGTGGTGCCCATGTGGTACATCGCCTACGAGCGCATCGCCCGTTGGGACCGTTTCGGCAGGCCCGCCCGGCTTCCGGATTACTCCGCTGGGTTTCCCACCATCTGGTGGTGGGACGACGAAAAAGCCCAGAAGGTCGCATCGCAGAAATGAAGCGAAGCTTGGCCTTCGCGCTCCTTGCACTAGCTGCAGCACCGGCCTGCGCCGAGCCGCGCCACGGGCTCTCGGTATTCGGCGAGCTCAAATACGCGCCGGACTTCGCGCATTTTGACTATGTGAACCCGGAAGCGCCCAAGGGCGGGCGCATGGCGCTGATCGGGCCGGCGGCCATCAGCACCTTTGACAGTTTCAACGGCTATATCCTGAAGGGCGATCCGGTTCAGGGCTATGAGCTGATGTTCGATACGCTGATGGCACGGGCCATGGACGAGCCCGACGCTGTTTACGGCCTCATTGCGAAAACCGGCGATGTGGCGCTGGACCGAAAGAGCGTTAGCTTCGCGTTGCGCCCTGAGGCGAAATTCGCCGACGGTTCGGCGCTAACGGCGGAAGATGTCTGCGACAGTTTCCGGCTGCTCTCGACCAAGGGCGATGAGCGCATCAAAATCACGATCAGGGATGTGGAGACTTGCGAAATTCTCAATCCGCACAATGTGCGTTACCGCTTCAAGGGCGACAACGTCCGCGATCTGCCGCTGACCGTGGCGCAGCTGCCGGTGTTCTCGAAAGCCTATTACAGCACGGTGGATTTTGCCAAAACGAGCCTTGAGCCGCCGCTGGGATCGGGCCCCTATGCCGTCAGGGGTTTCCGCGCGGGCGAATACGTGACCTACGGGCGGCGCACCGGCTATTGGGCTAAGGACCTGCCGGTCAATCGCGGCCGCTACAATTTCGACGAGGTACGTTTCGATTATTTCCGCGAGCGGACGGCGGGGTTCGAGGCGCTCACGTCCGGCGTGATCGATCTCCGCGAGGAATATACCTCGCGCGATTGGGCTGTGGCCTATGATTTCCCGGCGGTAATGGATGGGCGAGTGAAGCGGACGGTGTTGCCGGACGAAACGCCATCGGGCGCCCAGGGTTTCTTCTTCAATCTCCGGCGCGCCAAGTTCCAGGACATCCGTGTGCGCCGCGCCTTCAACCTTGCCTTCGATTTTAAGTGGACCAACGCCAACCTGTTTCACGGCCTCTATGACCGCACCGAAAGTTTCTTCGAGTTGTCGCCGCTGAAAGCGGTAGGTTTGCCGCCGCCGGAGGAATTGGCGCTACTGGAACCCATGCGGAGCGAATTGCGGGCCGAGGTGTTTGGGCAACCGGAATTGCCTGTACCAAGCGATGGTTCGGGCCAGGACCGCAAGCTGCTGCGGCAGGCCTCCGGCCTGCTCGACGCCGCAGGGTGGGAGGCCCATGGAAATTTTCGGAGGAACGCCCAGGGTGAGACTCTTGAGGCGGAATTTCTGATCGAGAGCCCGGTGTTCGAGCGCGTTCTGGCGCCCTATGTGAAAAACCTGCGGCTGCTCGGCATCGACGCCACCATCCGCACCGTGGATGAAGCCCAGTACCAGTCGCGGCGCGAGTCCTTCAACTTTGACTTGATCCTGAGCCGCTTTGCGTCCGGTGTCACGCCGGGCACCGATCTCCGGGTATTTTTCGGAACGGCCTCCGCCAATGCGCCGGGGACCTACAATATGTCGGGCGTGGCGAGCCCCGCGATTGACGCGCTGATCGAGAAAGTGGTTTCGGCCAACACGCGCAAGGAACTCGACATCGCGGGCCGGGCGCTTGACCGCGTGCTTCGCGCCGAGTTGTTCTGGGTTCCCAACTGGCACAAGGCCAGTTTCTGGGTGGCCCATTGGGACCGCTTCCGGTGGCCGGCACTCAAGCCAAAATATGACCGTGGCATTGTCGATACCTGGTGGTATGACCCGGACAAGGCCGCAAAACTGAGCCAGGGGAACTAACTCCCACCATGGGCGCCTATATCCTCAAACGCATTCTGCTGATGATCCCCACGCTGCTTGGCATCATGCTGATGACCTTTGCGGTGATCCAGTTCGTTCCCGGCGGCCCCATCGAGCAGGTGATCGCCAAGATGCAGGGCACCGGCGGCGACTCGCTATCGCGCATCACCGGCGATTCCGGCAACGAAGCCGGCGCCACCCAGGACCGGACGACCGGCACGGGCGGCGATACGACAACGTTCAAGTATCGCGGCGCCCAGGGCCTTGACCCCGAATTCATCAAGGATCTGGAGAGGCAGTTCGGCTTCGACAAGCCGGTGCATGAACGCTTCCTTTTGATGATTTGGAATTACCTGACTTTCGATTTCGGCGAGAGCTATTTCAGGGACCGAAGCGTGGTGAGCCTGATGATCGAGAAGATGCCCGTGTCGATTTCGCTCGGCCTGTGGCTTACCGCCATCCAGTATCTGGTGTCGATCCCGCTGGGCATCCGCAAGGCGGTTCACGACGGCAGCGGGTTCGACATCTGGACCTCGGGCGTCATCATCGTGGGTTACGCCATTCCCAGTTTCATCTTCGCCATCATGCTGATCGTGGTGTTCGCCGGCGGCAGCTATTTCAGCTGGTTTCCATTGCGCGGCCTCACCTCGGACAACTTCGAATCCTTGAGCGCGCTTGGAAAAGTCGCCGATTACGCCTGGCATCTGGCGCTGCCGCTTCTCGCCATGGGGATCGGCGGCTTCGCCACCATGACGCTGCTCACCAAGAACTCCTTTCTCGATGAAATCCGCAAGCAATATGTGGTGACGGCGCGCGCCAAGGGTTTGAGCGAAAATCGCGTGCTGTACGGGCATGTTTTTCGCAACGCTATGCTGATCGTCATTTCGGGATTCCCCGCCGCCTTCCTCGGCGCGTTTTTCACCGGCGCGCTCCTCATCGAACAGATCTTTTCGCTCGACGGACTGGGCCTCCTCACCTTCAACGCCGCCCTCAACCGCGACTATCCGGTGTTCTTTGCCAATGTGTATATTTTCACGCTGGTGGGCTTGGTCGTGGGATTGCTGAGCGATTTGACCTACAC
>JBKKDI010000089.1:0-28708 GCA_046708645.1 Aestuariivirga sp. | reverse complement strand
AGCGTCAGCTCAGGCGTCATCGCCCACCAGCCCCAATACTCGTTGCCGAAGAACTCGCTGTCTCCTTCAACGCCGCCCCGCTGGGCGCGAAGCTGAACGCGAACGCCCACTTCGCCAACCGCCGTATCGGTCTTGCCGACGACTTTCAGCTGGGCGCGGGTAAATACGCTGGTCTTCTCGTCCCCCGGGCCATCGCCGGGTTCGTATGCGTAATCTGTATGAGCTACGATGGCGTAGACATAGCCGGACCACTCAATCGTGGTCGAGGGCGGAGCATCGGCCGTCGGCATAATGCCGATCACGCTTGCCTTGTCGCTGTAACCCTTCAAAATGTAGTAGTCCGTGGGTGCGCCCGGGACGACCGTGGCGTCGGCCTTGCTGTAAGTCATCAGCGAGTAACCAGACGGCATCGCCGGCGCGGTTTCAAGCTGGGCAACGCGGGCATTCAGGGCTTCGATCTCGGCCTTGAGGGCGCTAAGATCATCAGCCTGTGCGCCAACGGCCATGACAGCAAACGCTGCGCTGCCGAGGAGCCCCAGTTTCATCATCTTCATTTTTATTCTCCCAATCCCTGGAGTTGAGTAGCCCCCCCATCCCCTGCAAACGGTGCTGGAAGGCGATGCACGAGTCGTCGCACACACTCAGTGTTGTCGCCCCAAAGACAGCCAAGGTCAACGCAATTGGACTGCGTTATGACAGAATTTCGCCGCATGTAACTGAATTGCCACAGTCGATTTCGGAAAACTTAAAGAGGGTATTCAGGTTTCCGGATCAATGCGTTAAACAAATATGAACGCCGTGCGTTCGGGTTCGCGGGAGGCAGTGGCCAGTCTGCGTTTCACTATGCTAACACATTGTTGCAGCGGCCAAGATCAAGAGCGGGCCGTACATTTCAGGACAGATAAAACAAATGACGTTCCGGCCGGCGAAATGGATTGTTTATGCACCGGTGGCAGCACTGCCGCTGCTGGCGGCACTGGTCATAGGGGGCGATTCGGCGGGCTCCGGTTCCCTGGCCATGGTGAAAGGCAACTGGGTATGGCTGCTCGCCGCCCTGGGCCTTGGCATCTGGTTTGGCTGGGCGACAAGCGCCCAGAAGGACGTCCCATGATGCACTATGTCTCCGAACTCGCGGTGTGGATGCTGGGCGCCTATTTCGCGGGCTGCGTTATTGGAGCGGTGTTGCGAAATGTCCTCGCCCCGCCAAGCGGGGAGAGGACTCACTGACAGCCCGAAATCAGATCGGCGATTGAACCGCCATCGCAGGAGGCGGGCTGCGCCAACGGGGCGTTATCGGCGACTTCAATCTTCTTGGCCGAGCCCCGGGCAAGATCGGCCGTGAGCGGTCTGACAGTCTCCGGCGCCAGCCGCGAGCGGTACATATGGACGTTCTGTAGCACCTTCTGCACGTATTGCCGGGTTTCCTGGAAAGGAATGGATTCGACCCAGTCGATAGGATCGACACCGCGGCGAAGATCGCCATACTCAGCCATCCATTCAATCGACCGGCGGGGACCTGCATTGTAGGCCACGAGGGTCAAAACGTAGGAGCCGTTGAAATCCTCAAGCAGATCGCCGAGGTGCGCGGCTCCGAGCTTGACATTGTAGGACGGATCCGACGTTAGACTGCCCTTTTTGTAGGAAAGCTTGTGGCGCTTGGCAATGAGCTTGGCCGTGCCCGGCATGATCTGCATCAGGCCTTGAGCGCCCGCCTTGCTGCCGACGGTGGGATTGAATTCGCTTTCCTGCCGTGACAGGCCAAAGACGAGCGCCTTCTCCACCGGCCTGCCAATCTGTTTCCAGCCGGGCAGCGCATTGACCGGATAACTCCAGCTGTCGATATCGATGTTGCGGGGGCCGCAGGCCTTGGCCAATTTGAGCGCCATGGTGGCGCCGCCTTCGGTCCACACCAGATCGGCCACCGCATTCATTTCGTCCGCCGTGTCGAAGCGATTGGCGAAGGCCCACAGGAACATGTACAAATCGCCCTTGCCGCCGGCCTCAGACACCATCTTGAAGGCTCGCGCTACTTCATCCCTGTCGACCCTGGCGCGGGCTTCGGCCGAGGCTTGGCCGCTTGCAATCTTCTCCGGGGTTTTGCCGAGGCCCACTTTCTCGCGCGCCAGCTGGCCGTAATAGACCGTGGAAAACTGAGCGGCGTCGCGGTAGGCGGACTTTGCTTCGGCGTCGCGGTCCATGGCCGCCAGGGTCCGGCCCGTCCAGTATTTGCCCCGGGCTTTTTCCGTCTCAGTCCCCGCAAGGGCTGCGAGTTTCTGGAAATGGCCAAGCGCCTTGTCCGGTTGTTTGAGGTGGCGGAGCGCAATCCAACCCGCCAGGAATTCGCCCTCCAGGGCGCCTTCGCCCGATGCAAGGCCATGGGCGCGGGCGATCTGGTAGGCGGCCTTGAAACTGTCCTTGTGTTTGACGCCGATCGAGTGGCGCGCCACGATGCGCCGTTCGATCCACCAGGCGCTGGCATCGCCGGTCTCCGCCGGAATCCCGGTCAGGATGGCGCGCGCCTTGCCGTAGGCCTGGCGTTTGCGGTGAAAAACCACGAGCGCATATTTCATTCCCAGTTGCTCGCGCATGGCGGCGGGCAGCCTGGCATATTGCTTATCGGCACCAGCGGCTCCGCGCACTAGCGCCTGGGCCACTTTGGCGGCATTCTGATAACCGCCGCCCAAGCGCTTCGACATGCGGAGCGCGGCGTTGGTTTCATGGGCATACACCAGCCGCCACATGCGCTGCTGGTGGTCATTTAGACCAAGGAGGGCCTTGAACTCGGAAGCAGCGGACTTCTCCAGTTCGGGATCGAGTTCGGGATTGCGCCAAACGGACGATACGAGTTTGCTGGCCCCATCCTTGTCGCCGCTGGCAAGTTTGGCTCGCGCCAGGGCGAGCGCTCCTTCCGGCGTGAGCGGGGAGCGTTTGGCGAAGTGGGCGAGAATGACGTTGGCCGGTTCCCTGTTGCCATAGAGGGCGCGCTCCGCCCGTTTCATCAGGGCTTCCGCCAGCGGCCATTTGGGAGCCGCGTCAAGAAAATTCATGATGCGGCGGTAGCCTGCTTCCTTCGGATGATCGCGAAGGTAAAGCAGTTCCACCAATTTGATGGCCGCTTCATCCTGCGAACGCCGCGCCGCGGCTCCCGCGTCGAGGAAATTTCCGGCAAGTGCAAGCTTTGCGGCTTGAACTGCAAGCGGCGGCACCTTGGCTTCAACAGCCGTCATTGCCCCGGCGCACACCAGCGACCATAACAGAAGACGGACGACTATTGCCTTGATCATCGAATCCCCGTGCAATCCCGCGCTGTTTTCGCGCTAAACGGCCAGTGCGTCAACCCATGGGCCCTGGCGGGCGAAAGGCAACGCGCTTGCCGGTCTGAAGCCGAACGTCTATTGTGCCGCGCTATCCCCGGGCGCGACGTTATTCGTGAAATTATGCGCCCGATAGTTTCGAAGTCCTTACCGGAGATTGCCGCCAGTGACCTTTCATGGTTCCAACCCCGCCCTGATCACGCCGATGAAAAACGGGGGAATCGACGAAAAAGCCTTCCGCAAGCTAGTGAACTGGCAGATCGCCGAGGGCAGCCACGGGCTTGTGCCGGTCGGCACCACGGGCGAAAGCCCGACGCTCACGCCCGAAGAGCACAAGCATATCGTCGAGATCTGCATCGAAGAAGCCAAGGGCCGCGTGCCGGTGATCGCGGGTACCGGCTCCAACGCCACCGCCGAGGCCATCGACTATACTAAACATGCCAAGGCAGCAGGCGCCGATGCGGCGCTTGTCGTCGTTCCCTATTACAACAAGCCCACACAGGACGGCATCTACGCCCATTTCAAGGCCATTGCCGACGCGGTCGACATTCCGATCTTTGTCTATAACGTGCCGGGGCGAACCGTCGCCAGCATATCGGTCGAAACCCTCGCGCGCCTCGCCGCCGATTGCCCCAATATCATCGGCACCAAGGACGCTTCCTGCGACCTGGCCAGACCGTCACGTCAGCGTCTGATGTCGGGTGAAAAGTTCATCCAGCTCTCCGGCGAGGACGGCACCGCATTAGCTTTCAATGCCCATGGCGGCACCGGTTGCATCTCGGTCACGGCCAACGTTGCCCCGCGCCTGTGCGCCGAATTCCAGGAGGCAACGCTGGCCGGCGATTATGCCAAGGCGCTGAAGCTGCAGGACCGTCTTATGCCGCTGCACCATGCCATGTTCGTGGAATCAAGCCCAGGCCCTGTGAAGTACGCCGCGAGCCTTTTGGGCCTGTGCGAGGCGCACGCCCGGCTGCCGTTGGTGCCGGTGACCGAATCCACCAAGAAGACGGTGCGCGAAGCCATGGTTCACGCCGGGCTGCTGAACTGAGATGTCGGCAAAGAGCGGCGGCGCAAAAGCGTCGCGCAAGCAGGACGGCATCAAGGTTGTCGCCGACAACCGGCGCGCCCGCTTCGATTACGAGATCATGCAAACCTTCGAGGCGGGGATCGCGCTGCAAGGCTCGGAGGTGAAATCCCTGCGCGAGGGACGCAGCAACTTGGCCGAGGCCTATGCCGCCATGAAGGGCGGCGAACTTTTCCTCATCAATTCCAATATTCCGATTTACCGCGAGGCCAACCGCTTCAATCACGAGCCCAAACGCCCGCGCAAGCTGCTGCTGCACAAGCGGGAAATCGACAAGCTGTCGAACGGCGTTCTGCGCGAGGGCCTGACCGTGGTGCCGCTCAAGATGTTCTTCAATCCGCGCGGCCGCTGCAAGGTCGATATCGCCTTGGCCCGCGGCAAGAAGCTGCACGACAAGCGCGAGGCCATCAAGACCCGCTCCTGGGACCGCGAACGCGCCCGCATCATGCGCGAGAAGGGCTGAGACGTGCAGCATCTGGTGGGGCGCAAGCTCCCGGATGTGGCGCTGGCCTCCACGGCTGGTGGCGTCGAAACGCCCGCCCAAATCAGGGGCCGAGCCGTCATCTTCTGCTATCCCTGGGCGGGCAGGCCCGGCCAGGCCAATCCGCCGGACTGGGACACGATCCCCGGCGCCCATGGCTCGACGCCACAAGCGCTAGCCTATTCAATGGCTTGTGAGCGTTTCCGCAACATCGGCGTGAAGATTTTTGGGTTGAGTTTGCAGGATGCCGAATGGCAGCAGGAATTGGCGATACGCAATCGCTTGAGGTTTCCTCTGCTATCCGATGCTGCGCGAAAATTCTCGAACGCGCTCGGCTTGCCGACGTTCACCACCGGCGGTGTAGATTACCTGAGTCGCCTGACACTCATAACAAGCGACGGTGTTGTCACCGCCGCGAGATTTCCGGTACCCGCGCCGGAGAAGGATGCGGTGGAGGTTTTCAACTTAATCCAAGCCACGTAAATTTCTCGTCTGTTCGTTTCTCAAATCCTCATGCTGAGGTGGCCGCGGAACGCGGCCCTCGAAGCATTCCATCAGGATGAACTGCTGTAACAGACCCTTCGAGGCTCCCCCGGCTCAAGGCCGGGGGTCGCACCTTAGGTGAGGTGCACACTCTTCTTTACCGGGCCAACGCAATAATCCTGTCGGTTTTGCGCCAATCATTGCCGATGTCGAATTCCACGGCTTCAATACGGTATGCAATAAAAGAATCGCCATGACAGTTACGGCCACCGATATCCGTCCCGATCGCATCGCACTCGGCATCTCGTTGATCTTGCTGTCGACTTTCTTCACGGCGTTGCAAGATGCGATAATCAAGTATGCCAGTGCTGATGTAACACTGTGGCAGCTCTACGTCCTACGCTCACTGTTCCTGATCCCCGCATTACTCGTCATTGCATTCGCTTGGGGCGATGGAGCCGCGACATGGCGCCAGTCATTGCGAGCATGGCCCATGCTTCGCGCCATGTTGTTCGTCTTGATGTATTTTTCGATGTATGCGGCGATTCCGGTCCTCCCGCTCTCGGCCGTGGCGGCGGGTATCTACACGGCTCCGCTGTTCGTTGCGGCACTTTCAGCACCACTTCTTGGCGAACCGGTGCGCTGGCGCGGCTTGCTCGCCATTGCGATAGGGTTTGCCGGAGTATTGGTGATCCTGAGGCCGGGAACCGAGGCGTTCACATGGGAGATGCTGTTGCCTGTCATGGCCGGGTTTTTCTATGCGCTTTCGGCAATCGTCACCCGGACAAGGTGCCGCTCCATACCCCCGTCCACACTTGCCGTGTCGCTGAGTATCGCTCTTTTGCTCACGGGCGCCGTGGTCAGCGCCGCGCAGTAAGCCGCGCAACTGGCACCGGCGCACGTTTCCGTTTCACCGTTCTTTCTGGGTTACTGGAGTGCACTCGATCTGCCGGGATGGGGATTTGTCGCGCTATTGGCGGCGCTCATGGCCAGCAATGGCCTGGTGCTGCCCGCCGCCTATCAGTCCGCGGCCACCTTCGACTACAACTACCTGATCTTTGCAACCCTGTTTGGCTTTGTCCTCTTTTCGGAAATTCCAGATCGCCAGACCATCATCGGCATACTCATGATTGCCGCAGCTGGTTTGATGGTTGTACGAGGCTGAACCTGGGAATGGGTAGCGTGGAAATACCCGCGCCAATTCTGAAACGATGTCATCGCCGGATTCATTCCGGCGGCCCATTTCTCATCCCTGCGAATGTTAGAAATTGTGGCACCGTAGGTCCCCGGGACAAGCCCGGGGATGACAAAAAGGGGATGGGTACGTGGAGTGTCTCGGACGCCCTTCAATGAGGTTACTAGCCCGCGCAACGGACGACCGAACTGCCATCCACCACGCGGTGCCGCCAATCGTATTCCATGTGAGCCGCTGTTTCCGATGCTTGCTCAAGCCCATGGAGTTCGGCGACCATATAGAGTGCTGCGTCAATTCCGGCAGATATTCCGGCCGAAAGAACGATCTTCCCGTTGTCGACGATCCTGGCGGCGTCGAGAACCGTAGCCGTGGGCGCGTCGCCCTTTAGCTCTGTGAGCGCGCCGCGATGTGTCGTGGCGTGCAGGCCATCGAGGAGGCCGGCCTTTGCAAGAAGCAGCGCGCCTGAGCAAACCGACAGCACCCGCTCTGCCCGTCCGGTTTGCTGCTTGATGAATTCCAGAACGGCGGGATTGTGCTTTTCCCGGCGGGTACCCCAGCCACCGGGGACGACGAGAATGTCCGGCGTGGGGCAATCGCGAAAGGAATAGTCGGGGTTTATACTGAGATTGTTTCGCGCCATCACGGGCTTGTTCTCCCGGGCGACCGTGTAAACGTCGAACAAGTTCTTGCTTTCGCGCTGCCCACTCACGCTAAACACTTCGAACGGTCCCGCAAAGTCGAGGACCTCGACGCTGTCGAATATCAATACCGCTACTCGCCTGGTCATGTTTTTCTCACTCGATCGCCGCCTGGTATTCTCTCGAGAAACGCACGCACCCTTGCAAACACGGCCTCGAACATCCCTGGCGTGAGCACGCCGGTGTTGGTGTTGTAGCGCGAGCAGTGGTAGCTGTCGAAAAGGGTCACACCCTCAAGATCGTGCATGGCGCCGTGGCCAAAAGCGAACTGCGCACGCCGCCGTGACAGCGCCGCAAGTGCTGCATCGTGGGCGATGCGGCCCAGTGCGACGATGGCGCGGAGCTGCGGCAAGTCAGCGATCTGTGCGGCGAGAAACATATTGCAAGTTTTGATTTCCGCCGGCGTTGGCTTGTTTTCAGGCGGAACGCACCGCACCGCGTTGGCGATCAGCGCATCGACAAGCTGCAACCCGTCGTGGGGATCGGCGCGAAACGCTCCGCGCGCGAAACCGAATTTGGTCAGCGTTCCATAGAGCAGCTCACCCGCATAATCCCCGGTGAAGGGCCGCCCGGTGCGATTGGCGCCCTTGAGGCCCGGCGCCAAGCCCACGATCAGCAAGCGCCCCTGCGGATCGCCGAAAGAAGGAACCGGCGCATTGTGCCAGGAGGGTTCGGCGGCGCGCTGTGCCAAGCGAAAGTCCACAAGCCGCGGGCATAGCGGGCAATCGCGTGGAGGTTCGGCGGGCATGGATTTCTACCTTCCCCTTCCCCCCTCGCGGGGGAAGGGGGCGCGAAGCGCCGGATGAGGGGGCGGTTCAGCATATTGGATGTGTGACGGGACTCGCTGAAGCAGGCCCCTCATCCGTCTCGCGCCTGCGGCGCGATCCACCTTCCCCCGCGAGGGGGGAAGGGGAACATATGTGAGCTCAAATATCGGCGAAGTCCTCGAAGCTTTCTTTTTGCGGCGCCATAACCCCATAGCCGCGGTCGCGCTGGCGCTGTTCGCGCTCGGCGGGATCGCGGCCGACTTCGTCGCGAAGATCGGCGAGATCGATGAACTGATCGGTCTGGCGGCGCAAGTCGTCGGCGATCATCGGCGGGCGCGTGGTCAGTGTCGAGATCACGGTGACGCGGCGGCCCTTGGCTTGCACGGCGGCAACGAGGGAGCGGAAATCGCCGTCGCCCGAAAACAGTACGATATGGTCGAGATTGTCGGAAAGCTGCATGACATCGATGGCAAGCTCCATATCCATGTTGCCCTTGATCTTGCGGCGGCCCATGGAGTCGGTGAATTCCTTTGCGGGCTTGGTCACCACCTTATAGCCGTTGTAATCCAGCCAATCGATCAGCGGCTTGATTGGCGAATAGTCGGCATCGTCGAGGAGTGCCGTATAATAGATGGCGCGGATCAGCCGCGAGCGCTTGCGGAAAAATCCGAGGAGGCGCTTGTAGTCGATATCGAAACCCAGGGTCTTGGCCGTGGCGTAGAGATTGGCGCCGTCGATAAACAGGGCAACACGTTCATCCGCATGAAAGTTCATCGCTAAAATCTCCGGAAAGAGTAATGAGGCAAGTTCTATTCCCGCCGTTCCCGGCGCTCAAGTGAAATCATGATACTCGTTGCCCTCGGCAGCAATAGGGCCGGACCCTGGGGAAGCCCGCGTCAGACGGTGGAGAGGGCTTTGCGTGAACTCGACCGTGACGGCCTGAGGCTCGAAGGCGCCTCGCGCTTGATCGAGTCGACCCCGTTTGGCCGTTTGGATCAGCCATCTTTTATCAACGCCGTGGTGCGGATCGCCACTGATTTGCCGCCGGGGGCGCTCATGGCAACTCTACAGGACATCGAGCGCAGCGCCGGCCGCCGCCGCGAACTGCACTGGGGCCCGCGCACTCTCGATCTCGATCTTCTCGACTATCATGGGCTGGTGCAAAACGATCCCGGCCTTATCCTGCCGCACCCCGGCATCGCAGAGCGCATCTTCGTTTTAAAACCCATTGCCGAGCTGGCGCCATCGTGGAGACACCCGATCCTAAGGGAGAGTGCGCAGGAATTGCTCTTCAAGCTCGATCCGGCGGGCGAGGGAGCCGAGATTTAATCGCGAATTAACCGAGGCGGATGATTGTGCCCGAGTGAGTACGCGTACGAAAAAATCAGTTTTTGCCGTGGCCCTGCTGTGCGTGGCATTCGCCGCCGCGAACGCATATGCAGCCCAGCAAAAGTTTGCGCGGCAAGCGTTCCAGATATTCGGCGGCATGGGCAGCGGAGGGAAGAAGCCCGCATACTCCTTCAGCCAGCCATCATACGATGAGCTGCTGCACAAGACAGTTTCACTATCGACCGGTTACCAGCCCGGTTCCATCATTGTGCGCACCGGCGAGCGCAAACTCTATTATGTGCTGCCCGGAGGCGAGGCTATCGAATATCATGTGGGTGTGGGCCGTGAGGGGTTTACCTGGTCCGGCGCCAACCATGTCACGCGCAAGGCCGAATGGCCCGAGTGGCGCCCGCCGCGCGAAATGATCGAGCGCGAGGCCGCGAGAGGCCGTTATATCCCTAAATACATGCGGGGAGGGCCTCATAATCCTCTCGGCGCCCGCGCCATCTATATTGGGGAAACGCAATTTCGCATTCACGGCACAACGGAGCCCTGGAGCATCGGCAGGGCCGTGTCGTCAGGCTGCATCCGTTTGATGAATGAAGAGGTGATCGACCTCTATAACCGCGTTGCCATCGGTGCTTTGGTGGTAGTGGAGTAAGGTTTAAATGTCCTCGCACCGCATGAGCGGGGAGAGGAAGGGGACCCGGCATGCAAAGCCTGACGGGGAAGGACAGGGGCGAACGGATTAAATCCCCCGCTTGAGTTCATCGATGCCTCTCACCCTTCATTTCTGATAAAGGAGGCCCTCCTAGGCACAAAGATAACTTCGAAATGACCGTTAGTCCCGCAACTCCCCATCGCGAGGCCGCGATGGGTCCCTTCCTCTCTCCGCTTCGCGGGGCGAGGACATTTAAACTCGACTATTGCCTCCGAAGCGGACAGCTATCCCGCGACCTTTCGCTGTCCCGATAGCAGCAAGGCCGGGTCAATCTCCGTGGCTCGCAGCGGTTTGCCGAAATAGTATCCCTGGCCTTCGGTGCAGCCAAGGTCGCGCAGGATTGCCAGCTCTTCCGCCGTCTGGATGCCCTCCGCCGAGACCCGGATGTTCAGGCTGTAGCCGATGGCCAGGATAGCGCGGACGATGGCGGCATTGGGCGAGGTTCCACCCAATCCACGCACAAAGGACTGATCGATCTTGATTTTATCAAAGAGATATTTTTGCAAATAGCTAAGACTCGAGTAGCCGGTGCCGAAATCGTCCATGGCAATGCGGGCGCCCAAGCTGCGCAAGGCCTTGAGAGCGATCAGCGGCTCGTTGGCCTGATCCAGCAGCACGGTTTCGGTGATTTCGAGTTCAAGCCGGTTGGCATCGAGCCCCGATGCAGCGAGTGCGCGTTGCACCGTGCCGATAATGTTTCCCTGCTTGAACTGGTCTCCCGATAGATTGACGGCGACCGTCAGATAGGGCAGCCACGCCATTGCATCCCGGCAGGCCTGATCGAGCGCCCATGCGCCGATCGGAACAATCAATCCAGTATCCTCGGCGATGGGCACGAATTCGGCCGGCAGAATGAGGCCGCGATCGGGGTGCTGCCAGCGCAGCAGAGCTTCAAAACCCAATGTGGCTTCGGTTCGGATATTGGCAATGGGCTGATAGAAGAGGACCAGTTCCTCCTTCTTCAGCGCATTGCGAAGGTCGAGTTCGAGGGCCCGCTTGGTGAGCAGGTGCAGCTGCATTTGCGGCTCGAAATGCCGGAAGGTGCCCCGGCCATCGGCCTTGGCGCGATAAAGCGCAAGATCGGAATTTTTCAACAGCGATGCGCTGTCGGTGCCATCCTCGGGCGCCCGCGTAATGCCCACACTGGCGCCCACGTTGATGCGGTGGCCATGGACCTCGAAGGTTTCCGTCATGGCCGTTACCAGGCGGTGCGCCAGCAAATCAACATTGTAAGAGTCCGTTGCCGATTCCTGGATGATGGCGAACTCGTCGCCCCCGAGCCTCGCGACAATGTCATTGCGCCGGACGCATTTTTTCAGCCGTTCACTGGCCGCGACGATGAGCCCGTCGCCCACCGGATGGCCCAGCGAATCGTTGACCGTCTTGAAGTGATCGAGGTCCAGCAGGAAAAGGGCAAAGCCGGTGCCGCTGGCGGCCGTGCGGCGCAAAGCCTCATCAAGCTGCTCGTGGAACAGCATGCGATTGGGCAATCCCGTCAGCGAATCATGGTGCGCTAAATGGTGGATGTGCTGCTCGTGGCGGTTTCTTTCGGTGTTATCGATGACCGCCGCCAAGGCGGCTTTGCGGCCCCGGTAGTCCAGCGGCCTTGAAAAGATCGAGGCGATGAATGTGGTTCCGTCCGCTTTCCAATGCACCGTATCCCGGTCGCCGGTGGAATGGCCCTGGCACGCGCGGATGAAGGCCGCCGCATCCTCGCGGAATTCCGGCGGCCGTATATCCATGGCCGTCATGGTCAGGAGCTGTTGCTTGGTGAATCCATAGTGGTCGGCCGCCGCGTCGTTGACAGCCAGAAATGCCAGGGTTTCTAGGTCGATCACCAGCATCGGCAGCGGATTGCTGTCGAACATCAGGCGGAAGGATTCTTCGCGCTGCTTGACTTCGGTAATGTCAACGCGAATGCAGATGGCGCCACCGTCGGACGTCTCGCGCTGATCGTAGCGCATATAGCGTCCATCGTTGAACTTGTATTCTGAACTACCGTGTTTGGCGCGGTGTTCGACCAGGCGGTTGGTGATCCATTCGTCGATATCAACGCCTTGGAGATCTTCCGCATTCCCCGAACTTTGGAAACTGGCGCGCAGCACCTCTTCATAAGTGATGCCAGGGGTTAGCAGGGATGCAATCTCGGGGAAAAGCTCGGCATAACGCCGGTTCCACAGAATGTAACGATCCTCGGCATCCATGAAGACGATACCCTCGGGCAGAAGATCGATGGCCTCGCGCAGGCGCCCGTGCGCCGCCTCCGCGAGTTTGAAAGCCGTCTGCTCCTTGGCTTTACTCTCCGCCAAGGAGGCGGTGAGGCGCCGGAGTTCAAGCCGGTCGACGGCGATCCGCGCCAGGCTTTGGAGAATGGCCGACTGTTGCGCCGTAACCGGCGCGCGCGGCTGAGTATCGAGAACCGCAAGCGTTCCCAGTTTGAACCCGTCCGTATCGATGAGCGGAACGCCCGCATAGAAGCGGACATTGAGCTGGCCCTCGACGAATGGATATTCCGTAAAACGCGGATCGTGCCGCGCATCGGGAATGCACAGCACATCGTCTCCCGCGAGCGTGCGGTCGCAAAACCCGTTTAAGCGCGGAATGCCGTTGAGATCGAAGCCAATGCGGGCCTTGAACCAGTGGCTATCCCCCGCGGCCAGGGCGATGAAGGCGAACGAGGTGCCGAGCAGGCTGGCCGCCAGGCTCGCAATTTCATCGAAGGTCCGCTCCGGGCTGGTGCCGACAATCAGATAGCTGCCCAATCGCTCCATGCGCGCCGTTTCGCCGTTTGGCGATGGAGCCGGAAAGCCGTTGCCGGGGAATTCGAACATCCAGGTGCCTTACGTCGCGCGCCTTGACAATTGCGTAATGAAGAATGGTAAATGGAATACACGATAAAGTTTAATTGGCTCTTAGGCTGCAATTAGGAGGTGTAGCGTGGTTTTTGCGCAGGACAGGGAACAACGGCCCCGGCCACTAACCATCCCTTAACCTAAACAAGCGACTATCCCGGTGTTCTGTTCGTTTGTGGAGTTCGGGTATGTCGACCTATGTTCCTCGCGTTGCACGGCGTTTTTTCAAGGCGAATATATTAATTTCCGCCGCCGCCACCCTGATGCTGGCCGCCTGTTCACAATCCGTCGAGCGCTTCGCCGGCGATCCTTCCAGCGAAAATCCATCGGACTCCGATCCCGTCTATACGGCCTCCGTCCCCCGCCAGCAGCGGCGGGCCGCGGCAGGCGATGACGACACGATCACCTCGCGTCCCTTGGCCGGTACCAAGACCTACAAGACCCGCAAGAACTATGCATACAATTCGACCTATAAGGCACCGGCCTACAAGGTACCCCAAGTCGTCCAGGAAGATGCTTCAGCGGCCCGCGGCAGCGGCGGCCGGGTGACCGTCGGGCAGGGCATGACCTTGTATTCGATCGCCAGATCCAACAACGTGACGGTTGCCGAACTGGCCTCGGCCAACAGGTTGAGGCCTCCCTACGCCGTGCATGCCGGGCAGGTGCTGCGCATCCCTGGCGCTTCCCATGGGGTAACACCGCAAATCCGGACTGCGGCGACAGCGTCCGGCGGCACCCACAAGGTTGCCTCGGGCGAGACCCTGTTCGCGCTTGGCCGCAAGTATGGCGTCTCCCCCTATGCGATCGCCGATCTCAACGGGCTGTCGCACGATTTCCCGCTGCAGCGCGGGCAACAGGTGAAAATACCGTCGGACGGCAATCGCACCGTGGCGGCGAAAACCAAGGCGCCGGATGAACCTGAAGTTGCGGAAGCGGAAGAAATCGCCGCGGTTGAAACGCTGCCGGCCCCTTTGAAAAAGCCCGTCGAGGCTGAAGACCTTTCAGTTGAAAAGCCGGTGGCGGAGGCCGCCGCTGAAGAACCCGCCCTCGGCATGCGCTGGCCGGTGCGCGGCAAGATCATCTCATCCTACGGCTCAAAGCCCAATGGCTTGAAAAACGAGGGCATCAATATCGCGGTGCCGGAAGGCGCCAGTGTGCGCGCCGCCGAAAGCGGTATCGTTGCCTACGCCGGTAACGAATTGAAGGGCTACGGCAATCTGGTTCTCATTCGCCACGATGGCGGCTATGTGACCGCCTACGCCCACGCCAAGGAACTTTTCGTCAAGCGTGGCGATACGGTGAAACGCGGCGACGTTATCGCCAAGGCGGGGCAGACGGGTTCCGTGTCCAGCCCGCAGTTGCATTTCGAAGTGCGCAAAGGCGCAACGGCGATGGACCCCATCAAATTCCTCTCGTCCTCGACCGCGGCGAACTGAACTCTTTTCCGATCCATCCTGCGAGGCCAAGGGCCCGGATTATTTCCGGGCTCTTGCTTTTGGGCGGAGCTATGTATCATTCTCGGGGTTTGAAGGAGATCGAGCATGATCCGTGTGTGGGGCCGCCGCAGTTCTTCCAATGTGCAGAAGGTCCTGTGGACCCTGGGCGAACTCGATTTGCCATTTACACGAGAAACGGTGGGCGGCAGTTTCGGCGGTAACCGCGAAGCCGATTTCCTGCGCATGAATCCCAATGGCCTGATTCCAGTGATCCTCGATGGCGACGTCACCATGTTCGAATCGAATGCCATCGTGCGTTATCTCTCGGCGCGCTACCGGGCCGGGGTCATGCGGCCAACCGAACCCAAGGCGCTGGCCTTAGCCGAGCAATGGATGGAATGGCAGCAATCGACTTTTTATCCCCCCGTCGGCACGATCTTCTGGAATACGGCGCGGGTTCCGGCCGCGAAAAAGGACACGGCGGCCGTGGCGGAGGCCGAAAAACAAGTGCGAGCCGCCTTGCTGATCGCCGACAAGCATCTGGCGAAGCACGACTGGTTCGCCGGCGACAGCTTCAGCTTTGGCGACATCGTGATGGGAGTCATGTATTGGCGCTATGCGGGAGTGAGTGCGGCAATTCATGACGTTCCCCATCTGCAAGATTGGTGCGAGGCCATCAAAAAACGCGAAGCCTTTCGCGAACACATAAATCTTCCAGTGGCGCGAAGCCCCGAGGAGTGGGTGAAAATCGAGAAAGAACTGGGGTAGGGACGGCTTCATTTTCATTTGCTTGTCAACGCGGGATTCATTCCGGCGACCCATTTCTCAGCATGACGGAAACGCAACGCGATCTGCACAATGGGTCCCCGCAACAAGTGCGGGGATGACAACCGTTGGCATGTTCGAATCGCTTTACTCTCGACGGCCGGCTAGCCGCCGGTAGAATAAGGCCGCCGCAGTTGCACGGCGTCCTTGTTGAGGCTGAGCCCCCAGCCGGGATCGTCGGAAAGTGCGATGACCCCGTTTTCGGGTAGCGGCTCACCGCTGAATAGGTTCCCGAGGACCGGCACGATCCGATCACCGTCCGGGCTGGTGTTCAGGTACTCGACAAACATCGTGCCCGGCTGCGCCACGGCGAAGTGGTAACTGTATGGCCCTCCGCAATGGGGCACGATGGGAATGTCATGGGCCGCGGCTAGCCCGGCGATGCGCAACAGTTCGCTTAACCCTCCCGCATACATGAGGTCCGGCTGCAGAACATCGACACCGCCTTCGGTGATAAGAGTGCGAAATCCGTAACGCGTGTATTCATGCTCACCGGCCACCCAGCGGACCCAGGGCGCCGCTGCCTTCAGCGCACGGTAGCCCGCGTAGTTGTCTGGCAGCAGAACATCCTCGAACCAGTAGATATCGAGCGATCTCGTGGCCTGGGCCAAATCGATCGCATAGCGAACGTCAAGAGCCATATAACAGTCGACCATGAGCGGAAATCCAGGCCCCACGTCATCACGGGCCATGCCGATGAATGCGACATTGGCGTCGAAGCCAGCGCTCCCCTCTGCTGGCCCATGGGGCGGCACGACTTTGGCGCCGGCAAAACCGAGCTTGCGCGCAAGACCCGGTTTCGGCCCGGTAGAATAAGCCATCAGCGGATCGGTCGCCGAGCCGCCGATCAATTGTACACCGGCTCGCCCCGCAGCTTGCCGAGAAGGTCCCACAGGGCCAGATCGACAATGCTGATGGCGTGAATAGCAAGTCCCATGCGCCCGTATTCAAGCGTGGAGCGATACATCTGATCCCAGATGCGGGCGTTGTCGCGAGGATCGGAACCGATCAAGAAGCGGTTGAGATGTCGCTCGATCAGGAAACAGACCGGATCGCCTCCCGTACCCGCCGCCACGCCAACCGTGCCGTCAGCGGACTCGATTTCGACGAGAACGCCCCCGAGGGCGCCCGCTCCCCAGCTCCGGAAATTCTTGCGGTAAGCCGGATAGCGAGCCATGGGGCTCATCATCTGGGAGTCGCTCACCCAGTTTTGCTCGACCCCGGCATAGTAACCGCCACCCGCCGAACCGCCTTCGACCACATAGGCGCGGACGGCTTTGACCGTAGGGGTTTTCATCTGATCACCAATTTTCATAAATCTGTCATCGACGGATTTATTCCGGCGACCTATTTCTCAGCGTGACGGACAGACAACGCAAGGCTGCACAATGGGTCCCCGCAACAAGTGCGGGGATGACAAATGTTGGGGTATATCGTTTTACCCCTCAATCTTCTGTCCAAGCTTCCCGGCAAGATCCTGCACATATTGCCAGGCGACGCGCCCGGAACGGCTGCCGCGGGTGGCGGACCATTCGATGGCGCCGGCACGGACCTTCTCAGGAGCCATCTTCAATCCAAAATGATTGACATAACCCATGACCATGTCGAGGAATTCATCCTGGGAGCAATTGTGGAAGCCGAGCCACAGGCCGAAGCGGTCGGAAAGCGATACCTTTTCCTGCACCGCCTCCGATGGATTGATGGCGGTCGAGCGTTCGTTCTCGATCATGTCGCGTGGCAGCAGGTGCCGGCGGTTCGACGTCGCATAAAGGATCATGTTGGCGGGCCTTCCCTCGATGCCGCCATCGAGTGCTGCTTTCAAAGACTTGTACGAGGTATCCTCGGCGTCGAAGGAGAGATCGTCGCAGAAGACGATGAAGCGGAAGCGGGGGGCTTCACGGATGAGGGCCATAAGGGAGGGAAGGGTTTCAATATCTTCGCGATGGATTTCCACAAGCTTGAGCTGGCCCCCCTCGGCTGTGCTCACCGCATGGTGGGCGGCCTTGACCAGGGAAGATTTGCCCATGCCGCGGGCGCCCCACAAAAGTGCGTTGTTGGCGGGAAGACCCCGTGCGAAGCGGATGGTGTTCTCCATCAGGATGTCGCGCGTCATGTCGATGCCCTTGAGCAACGATAGGCCGACCCGATTGACGCGCGCCACCGGCGACAGGGTTGCATCCGCGGCGTTCCACACAAACGCTTGGGCTACTCCAAGGGCCGCGGGCGGCGCTGGAAATGGCGCCAGCCGCTCCAGTGCGGCGGCGATGCGCGCCAGCAATTCCCGTCCGTTTTGTGGTTTCATATGAGCCTCTTAGAGGCAGAAACGGCAACCGTAAAGCAGCGTCAATCCATCGGTTGCAATGGCGCAAGCCGTCGCTATATTCCCGCCAACTCAAATCGGGGAGAGATTACGTGTTCATCACACCAGCATATGCTCAAGCCGCGGGCGCGGGCATCGGAGATTTTGCCGGCATGATCCTGCCGCTCGCCATGATCATGGTGGTGTTCTGGTTCCTGCTCATCCGCCCCCAGCAGCGCAAGATGAAGGAACATCAGGCGCTTCTCAGCAAGATCGCGCGCGGCGACACGGTGATCACCAATGGCGGCCTCATCGGCAAGGTGGTGAAGGTCATCGACGACAATGAGCTGCAAGTCGAGGTGGGCGAGAATGTGAAAGTGCGCATACTGCGTTCGGGCATCAGCGACGTGCGCGCCAAGGGCGAGCCGGTCAAGGCCGCGACGAAATAATCGCCGATGCTGCGCTTCACCCGCTGGAAGACTATTGCGATCATTGTCTCTGTGATTTTGGCCCTTATTACGGCGCTGCCCAACATATTGCCAACTGGGTGGAACGCGGCACTTGCCGGTTTTCCTTTCACATCGGCGCTGCGCCCCATGACGCTTGGCCTCGACTTGCAGGGTGGCTCCAACGTGCTCCTCGAAGTCGATCGCAACGACCTCATGAACAAGCTCGCCCAGCAGATCACCGGTGACATCCGGGGCGCGCTCCGCGAAGCCAGAATCGGTTACAGCGGCATCAACCGCGCCGCCAATGGCGTCACCGTGCGCATTACCAATGCGGCCGACCTTGAGCGCGCCCGCGAAGAGCTGGGGAAACTTTTGCAGCCCGTCGATTCCGGCCTATTCGGAACAGGTGTTGCCAGCAATCTTTTCGAGCTCTCCCAGCAGGACCAGCATTTCACCTTGAGTTTTTCCAGCGCCGGTGTCGATGCCAAGATCGGCGGCGCCATATCCCAGACGCTCAAGATCATCGAAAGCCGCATTAACGCGCTGGGCACCGCGGAGCCGGTGATCCAGCAGCAGGGCAAGGACCGCATCACCGTGCAGTTGCCGGGTGTCCAGGATCCGGACCGGGTGAAAGAGGTGATCGGCCGCACCGCCAAACTCACCTTCCAGATGGTATGCGAAAGCCAGCCGACGGCTGCGGGGCAGACGGCTCCACCCGAGTGCAGATCGCTGCCGATGCAGGAGAACCCCGAGCAGCAGATGTGGGTTCAAACCTCAAGCCGCGCCACCGTCGATGGCGCCGATTTGAACGATGCGAGGCCAGGCTTCGACCAGAACAACCAGCCCGTCGTTACCTTTCGCTTCAACACCAAGGGCGCTGAACGCTTCGGCCGGCTGACGCGCGAGAACGTCGGTAAGCCCTTCGCCATCATCCTCGACGATGTGATCGTCAGCGCGCCGCGCATCAACGAACCGATCCTCGGCGGTTCCGGCCAGATCTCCGGCAACTTCACCAGCGAGGAAACGGCGGACCTGTCGATCGTGCTGCGCTCCGGCGCATTGCCCGCCAAGCTCACCATTGTGGAAGAGCGCACGGTGGGCCCGAGCCTCGGCTCCGATTCAATCCGCGCCGGTATCATCGCCTCGGCCGTTGGCCTCGTCGGCATCATGATTTTCATCATGCTGCCCTATGGCTTGTTCGGCATTTTCGCCAACGTGGCCCTCATTGCCAACCTGGTGATGCTCATTGGCATCATGTCGTTTTTCGGTTTCACGTTGACGCTCCCCGGCATCGCCGGCATTGTCCTGACGCTGGGCATGGCGATTGACTCGAACGTTTTGGTTTTCGAGCGTGTCCGCGAGGAATGGCGGAACGGCCGCACCGCCTATAATGCGGCGGAGACCGGCTTCAAGGAGGCCCTTGCCACCGTTCTCGACGCCAACATCACGACGCTGATCGCGGCCGCCGTGCTCTTCGGCATCGGCTCGGGCCCGGTGCGTGGCTTTGCCGTCACCCTCGCCATTGGCATCTTCACCACCATGTTCACCGCCTTCACGCTGACCCGGCTCATTGTCGCCACCTGGGTTTTGCAGACCAAGCCCAAGGAGATTCCGCTGTGAAGTTCTGGAAACCCATCCGCTTCATTCCCGACGGAACCAAATTCGCATTCATGCGGGTCAGCCGTTTCGGCTTTTTTGTCTCGGGCATTCTGTGCGCGGCCTCGATCCTGCTTTTTGCGATCGTGGGATTGAACTACGGCGTCGATTTTAAGGGCGGCACGGTCATCACAATCCGCACCGAAGGCCCGGCGAATTTGGACCAACTGCGCTCGACGCTCGGCCAACTCGGTCTTGGCGATGTGGAATTGCAGGAGTTCGGTGGCCCGAGCGATGTGCTGATCCGGCTTGAAGCGCAAGAGGGCGGCGAGGAGGCCGAGCAGGCCGCCGTGGCCAAGGTCAAGGCGGCCCTGGGTACGGGTGTCGAATATCGCAGCGTCGAAGTGGTCGGGCCGAAGGTGTCGGAGGAACTGACCCAGGAAGCGATTCTCGCCGTGCTGTTGTCGATGGCGGCCGTTCTGGTTTACCTGTGGTTCCGCTTCGAATGGCAGTTCGCGGTGGGCGGCGTGATTTCCCTGCTGCATGACGTTATCCTGTCGATCGGCCTGTTCTCGATCATCGGGCTTGAATTCAATCTCAACATCATCGCCGCGATCCTGACGATCATCGGCTATTCGCTGAACGATACCGTCGTCGTGTTCGACCGCATCCGCGAGTTCCTGCGCAAATATAAGGCGATGCCGCTCGCCGATCTCATCGACTTCTCAATCAATTCAGTTCTGCCGCGCACCCTGCTGACCTCGGTTTCCACGATGATCGCCCTTGTGGCACTCTATATCTTCGGCGGCGAAGTGATCCGTGGCTTCACCTTCGCCATGATCTGGGGCGTGATCGTGGGCACCTATTCCTCGATCTTCATTGCCTCCCCGGTGCTGATCCTGCTCGGCACCGAGCGCGAAAGCGCCAAGGCCGCGAACCGGGCTGCGGTGGCAGCCAGGCCTTGACGGCCTTCTTTCCGGGCAGACCCACCATCGATGCCTATGGAGACGGCGGCTTCCGCTTCGCCGGCATGTCGCACCGCGGTTCCATCCTGGCGCTGCCCAGCGGCATCTACAGTTGGAATGCCGATGGTGCTGCGCTGAACGTGGCAGTTTTTGCGAACATTTTTGCGGAACGAGCCGAGGTGGATCACCTTCTTCTTGGCACCGGGCGGACCATGGCGCGGCCCACCCGCGAGGTCGCCGAAGCCTTTTCCGAACGCGGCATTGCGCTTGAAGTGATGGCGACGGGTGCGGCCGTCAGCACCTACAATCTGCTACTCGCCGAGCGCCGCAAGGTCGCGGCGGCGCTGATCGCCGTCGAGACGGTGGCGTGAGGGCTGCGGACCATTGCCTCGATCTGGTGCGCAGCGCCGACAAGGATCGCTTCCTCGCCAGTCTCTTTGCCCCCGACGCCAAGCGCCCGGCGCTACTGGCGCTTTATGCGTTCAACATCGAAATCGCCCGGGTGCGCGCGAGCGTAAGCGAACCGGCAATGGGCCAAATCCGGTATCAATGGTGGCGTGACACGATTGAGGCGGCCTATCACGGCGAAGCTTCGCCACACCCGGTGGCGCAAGAATTGGCCCGCGCCATCGAAGAGGGCGATCTTCCGAAGCAAGCGCTGCTGGACTTGATCGCGGCCCGCGAGTTCGATCTCTACGACGATCCCATGCCGGACGTCACCGCCCTCGAAGGCTATCTCGGCGAAACGTCGTCGGCCCTCATCCAGATGGCAAGCCTGGTGCTGGCGGGGACGGGGGCGCGGAAGAGCGCAGGCGCGGCGGGACTTGCCGGTGTGGCGTATGGAATCGCCAAATTGCTGAGTGTGCGGAATTTCATGCCGCCGGGGTTCAATGCAGTGGCCCATGCCCGAATGCGTCTTGCCGAAGCGCGGGCATTGCGTTCGACGATTTCGCGCGAGGCTTTTCCAGCCTTCCTGCCCGCGAGCCTGACGGGCCTCTACCTCGGCAATGCCGGAGCGGAGGTTTTGCAATTCCGCCGTCAATGGCGGCTTTGGTGGGCGGCACGCCGGGAAAGGTTTTGAACCCGTTCTTCACCCGGTCCTTGCTTGTCAGTCGGCTTCGCCGATGCGCCGCACCTGAACCGTGGTGCCGCGCATGCAGATTGAAACTTCAACCAGCCGGCCCACGATCCTTACATGGTCGCCGGTACCGAAGTCCTGAAGATCGCCGACGAGCGAGTAAACATCGCCATCGTCAGTTCGAAGGATCGGGCATTCGGGACCATCGCGAAGTACGCCTGTCACGTCGATCCGCTCGTCACGATCATCGTCTCTTCGGCGGGTTACACGGAAGGGCTCCGAGATGGCGCGTATCCGCCCGTTGGAGGATTCCAAGGCGACGAAGTAAGCCGCTCCCGGTCTGGCCCACTCCGGAACCTCGACGCGGGTCCGGACACGCCCGCTTTCATCGGCCCGGGCCCGTCCAAAGGTTCTCAGGCTGTGGGGATCCCGCCCTACCAGAACGCGCACCGATCCATAGGGCCGGAAGCCGGCTGCCCGGACGCGGATTTCTGTTCCAGGGCCACCGCGTGTGGGATCGATTGCGATTCTGGCTCGCCGTGCGTCCATGGCTGCCGGCACAATGAGAATACCGCCGGCGGAGGAGCGTCCTTCATAGGATGCAGGGGGCAGTGCGCGGGCGACTTGCGGCGCCATGAATGCCGAGCTCATGTACGCGAGGGCGAAGAGCAAAGGGGACATCGTTCGCATGGTTTGTTCCTGAACCAATGAGGGACAGCCAATTCAGCTTGAGATTGCGGCGATATTCGGACTGCCGCGTTAAGTAAAGGCTACTCCGCGGCAATCGCCATAGTGCCGCCGAGCCACGCCCCAAAATCCGCCATCGCCCGGGCCGTGTAAGCGCGCTTGCGGGCTACGGCTTTTTCCGAATGGTTGAGGCGCTTGCCGTCCACCTTCTTTGGCGCATCGACGGGCGGGAACAGGCCGAAGTTCACATTCATCGGCTGGAACGATGAGCCGCGATGGTCGGTGGTTTCGATGTGGCCACCGGTGATGTGGTTGATGAGCGCGCCGTGGGCCGTCGTCGCGGGCGGGAGTGTGAAATCTTCGCCCTTCCGTTCGGCGGCGGCCATGCGTCCCGCCATCAATCCAATCGCGGCACTTTCCACATACCCTTCAACGCCGGTGATCTGACCGGCAAAGCGCAGGCGCGGGTCGGCCTTGAGGCGCAGCCGCTCATCAAGCACCTTTGGACTGTTGAGGAAGGTGTTGCGATGCAGCCCGCCGAGACGCGCGAATTCGGCGTTCTCGAGGCCCGGAATGGCGCGGAACACCCGCACCTGATCGGCATATTTGAGCTTCGTCTGGAAGCCCACCATGTTGTAGAGCGTGCCGAGCTTGTTGTCCTGCCGCAGCTGAACGACGGCATGGGGCTTGACATCAGGCGCACGGGCATTGGTGAGTCCGCGGGGCTTCATGGGGCCATGGCGTAGGGTTTCGGCCCCGCGCTCCGCCATCACCTCGATGGGCAGGCAGCCATCGAAATAGGGCGTGGATTTTTCCCATTCCTTGAAATCGGTCTTTTCCCCGTCGATCAGCGCACGGACGAATGCGTCGTACTGTTCGCGCGTCATCGGGCAGTTGATGTAATCCTTGCCGGTGCCGCCGGGCCCCACCTTGTCGTAACGCGACTGGAACCACGCAACATCCATGTTGATCGACTCCCGGTGGATGATGGGAGCGATGGCATCGAAGAAGGCAAGATCTGCCTCGCCCGTCAGCGCCCGGATGGCTCCGGCAAGGGCAGGGGACGTAAGCGGACCCGTGGCGATAATGACATTGTCCCACTCCGCAGGCGGCAGCCCGGCAATCTCGCCGCGCGAGATGGTAACGAGAGGGTGGCGGCTCAGAGTTTCCGTCACTTCCGCAGAGAAACTGTCGCGGTCCACCGCCAAGGCGCCGCCTGCCGGAACCGTGTGGCGGCCCGCCACTGCCATGATGAGCGAGTGGGCGCGCCGCATCTCGGCATGCAGGAGCCCCACGGCATTCTGGTCCGCATCGTCAGATCGAAAGGAATTGGAGCAGACAAGCTCGGCAAAACCATCAGTCTTGTGCGCTTCAGTGGCGACATGGGGCCGCATTTCGTGGAGCACGACGGGAGCACCCGCTTGCGCTACCTGCCAAGCCGCCTCCGAACCCGCCATACCGGCGCCGATGATGTGGATGGGGTGTAAAGTCAATTTCAGACCAGCCAGCTTTCGGGATCCCGCATTCCGTGAACCACCGCGACAATCTTGATACCTTCGACGTTCGGTTCATATATCACAAGATAACGGCCTTCGATCCGAATGCGGGCTGTTGGGCTCAGCTCATGGCGTGGGGCACCCATGCCGGGTTGATCTCCCGCCAGTTCCGCCTTGCGAAAAATACGGCGAATGAAATTATCGGCGGCGCGTGGATTGTCCACCGCAATGGTATTCCAAATGTCTTCAAGGTCTTGTTCCGCACGTGGTGTAACGGTGATCCTACCCACGCTTGGCAGTTCGGGCTTTGAACTTCCTCAGCAGCGTCGGCGCATCAAGGGCGCGTCCCGGTCCGCTGGCCATTCCTTCGGTGAACGCCTGTTTGAGCTTAGCCAGTTCGGCGGTGCGGATTTCCTCGCGCTGCTCCCAAAGACGCAACGCCTCCCGAACGACTTCGCTGTTGGACGCATAGCTTCCCGTGGCAACGGCGGCCTCGATCCGGGTTGCCTGTTGCGGCGATAGCGAAACGGTCATGGTTCGGACTGACGTCATACCAAACAGAATAAAGCTGTTAACAAGGATTGACAAGTCTTCATAACAGATAAGGCTCAGGGCTTGCAGTCCGCTGTGGTCCAGTTCATGAGGTCAGCAAGGAGCCTCTCGCCATGTCATCCGTTCTTTCCGAAATTTCCGCCGAACTCGACGCCATCCGTGCCCAGTCTCTGTGGAAAACTGAACGGCCGATCCTGTCGGAGCAGAGTTCGCACATCAAGGTGGCCGGTGGCCGCGAAGTTCTGAACTTCTGTGCCAACAATTACCTTGGCCTCGCCGATCATCCCGCTCTCATCGCCGCCGCCAAGGATGCCCTCGACACGCACGGCCTCGGCATGGCCTCGGTGCGCTTTATCTGCGGTACGACCAACCTGCATGAGGCGCTGGAGCGCCGCATTGCGGATTACGTGCAGATGGAAGACTCGATCCTGTTCGCCGCCTGCTTCGATGCCAATGGCGGGGTGTTCGAGCCGCTGTTCGGCGAGCAGGACGCCATTGTCTCGGACGCCCTCAACCATGCCTCGATCATCGACGGCATCAGGCTGTCCAAGGCCAAGCGCTATCGCTTTGCCAATGGCGACATGGACGACCTCGAAAAGCAGTTGAAGGAGGCGCGGGGGCAGGGCGCGCGCCGGGTGGTTATCGTCAGCGATGGCGTGTTCTCCATGGACGGTTACTTTGCCAAGCTGAAAGACATACGGCGGCTGGCCGATGCCCACGAAGCGCTGATCCTGGTGGATGATTGCCACGCGACGGGCTTCACCGGCCCGCAAGGCAGGGGCACCCCGGCACGGGCGGGAATTAAGGTCGATATTATCACCGGAACGCTGGGCAAGGCGCTGGGTGGCTCGGCGGGCGGTTTTATCGCGGCGGCGAAACCCATCGTCGACCTCATGCGCCAAAGGGCAAGGCCCTATCTCTTTTCCAATGCCCTGCCGCCGCCCATCGTGGCGGCCAGCCTCAAGGCCATCGACCTCGCCGAACAGGGCGACGATCTGCGGGCGCGGCTGTTCGACAATGCCAGACACTTTCGCGCCGGCATGACGGCGGCGGGCTTCAAGCTGCTCCCCGGCGAACATCCGATCATTCCCGTCATGCTGGGTGAGGCGAAGCTGGCCCAAGAGATGGCCGCCAAGCTCTACGAGAAGGGCGTCTATGTGACCGGCTTCTTCTTTCCCGTGGTGCCCAAAGGCCAGGCGCGCATTCGCACGCAAATGTCGGCGGCCCATTCCCCAGCCGATGTCGATGCGGCAATTGCCGCCTTCACGGAGGTAGGACAAGAATTGCAGATGGTGTAAACTCGTCCCACCAAAGGGGGACAATATGAGCTTTCGGCTCCCACCGTTCGCGCCGCGCTACAGGTTGCTCTATGGCGTGATGGCCGCGACGCTGCTGCTGGCACTGCTCCTCGTCTTCAATCCCCGGCTCTGGCCCTATCTGATCCTGCCGCTCCTGTTGGTGGCATGGCTCTCGGCCCAGGGCTTGCACGATGTAACCCAGACGAAGCGTTCCATCCTGCGCAACTATCCGATCATGGCGCATCTGCGCTTCTTCTTCGAGAAGATCAGGCCGGAGATGCGCCAGTATTTCTTCGAAGGCGACAATGACGGCGCTCCCTTCCCGCGCGACAAGCGGGCCATCGTTTACCAGCGCGCCAAGAAGGCCCTCGACAAGCGGCCCTTCGGCACCACCCGCAATGTGTATCTCTCCCACTACGAATGGCTGCACCATTCCATGGCGCCCCGCCCGCCGGCCAAGGAACTGTTCCGCCTGACTATCGGTGGCCCGCAATGCAGCCAGCCCTATTCGGCCTCGATCCTGAACATTTCCGCCATGAGTTATGGCTCGCTGTCGGCCAATGCCATCCGCGCTCTGAATAAGGGCGCAAAGATCGGCGGCTTTGCCCATGACACGGGCGAGGGGGGCCTCAGCCCCTATCACCGGGAGCATGGCGGCGATGTGATCTGGGAAATTGCTTCAGGCTATTTCGGCAGCCGCAATCTCGACGGGACATTCTCGCCGGAGAATTTCGCCAAGACCGCCACCGATCCGCAGATCAAGATGATCGAGGTGAAACTATCGCAAGGCGCCAAGCCCGGCCACGGCGGCGTGCTTCCGGCGGCCAAGGTGACGGCGGAAATCGCCGCGATCCGCGGCGTCGCGATGGGGCAGGATTGTGTATCGCCGTCCGCGCATTCGGCCTTTTCCACACCGCTCGAACTCATGCATTTCATCGCCGAGTTGCGCAGGCTTTCGGGCGGCAAGCCCACGGGCTTCAAGCTTTGTGTCGGCCACCCGTGGGAGTTCATCGCCATTTTGAAGGCCATCATCGAAACCGACATCAAGCCAGATTTTATTGTGGTGGACGGCAACGAAGGCGGCACCGGGGCGGCTCCGCTCGAATTCATGGACCACCTCGGCACGCCGCTCCGCGACGGGCTGGCCTTCGTCCATTCGGCCTTGATCGGCGCCAATTTGCGCGATGACATCAAAATTGGCGTTTCGGGAAAAATCACCTCGGGTTTCGACATGGCGCGCGTGCTGGCGCTGGGGGCCGACTGGTGCAACGCGGCGCGCGGTTTCATGTTCGCCGTGGGCTGTATCCAGGCCCAACAGTGCCATACTGGCGAGTGCCCCACGGGTGTGACGACGCAGGACCCCTGGCGCCAGCGCGCCATCGTCGTGCCCGACAAGGCCGAGCGCGTTGCCAGCTTCCACCGCGAGACGATAAAGGCGCTGGCCGAACTTGTGGCGGCGGCCGGTCTTGATCATCCCAGCGAACTGAGCCCGCACCATTTCATGCACCGAGCAGCACCCGATCGGGTGGTGACCTACGCTGAGCAATACCGGCCGATGAAGCCCGGTGAATTGCTGAGGGGCGGTGGCGGCGACACATTCCAGAGCGCCTGGGCGATGGCGAGGAGTGATCGTTTTTCACCGGTGTCCGAACCCCTGACATAGCGGCCGAAGCGGTGTAGAAAGCGCCCGAAAGAGGTGTCGCATGCGGGCGTTGGTCAAGGCGGAAAAGACGGAAGGGCTCACGCTACGTGATGAGCCGGTGCCCAAAATCGGCCCCGATGACATTCTCATCAAGGTGGCGAAGACCGGCATCTGCGGCACCGATCTTCATATCTGGAAGTGGGACGAATGGGCGCAGAAAACCATTCCCGTACCCATGGTCGTCGGCCATGAGTTCGCCGGCACCGTGGCTGAAGTGGGAAGCCATGTCCGCACTGTCAAAGTTGGCGACCGTGTGTCGGGCGAAGGCCACTTGATCGGAATGAAAAGCCGCATGGCAAGGGCCGGTCATTTCCATCTCGATCCCGAAACCAAGGGTGTTGGCGTCAACGTGCCTGGGGCCTTTGCCGAATATGTGAAAATCCCAGCCTTCAATGCCATCCATCTGCCGCCGGAAGTCGACGACGAAATTGGCGCCATTCTCGATCCTCTCGGCAACGCCGTGCATACGGCGCTCTCCTTCGATCTCGTCGGCGAGGATGTGCTGATCACTGGCGCCGGCCCCATCGGCATCATGGCCGCCGCCGTCTGCCGCCATGTGGGCGCGCGCCATATCGTTGTCACCGATGTGAATGACTATCGCCTCGACCTGTGCAATCAGGTGGCGGATGCCGTGACGGTGAATGTCTCGCGCGAGGATTTGAAATCCGTCATGGAACGGATCGGCATGCGCGAAGGTTTCGATATCGGCCTTGAAATGTCGGGAGCCCCCGCCGCCTTCGAGCAAATGACCAAACACCTGATCATGGGCGGCAAGATCGCCATGCTCGGCATTCCCTCGGGCAAGATGCCGGTGGACTGGAACTCGATCATCTTCAAGGCGCTCACCATCAAGGGCATTTACGGCCGCGAGATGTTCGAGACCTGGTACAAGATGATCGCCATGCTGCAATCGGGGTTGGACGTGCGCAAGGTCATCACCCACCGCATGAAAGCTGCCGACTATGCCAAGGGCTTTGCCCTGATGAAGCAGGGAAGCAGCGGCAAGATCGTGCTGGATTGGAGCTAATGCAATGGAGCAGGGCTTGCGACGAGGCGTTCTTTTTCTCCTGATCCGGAGCGCGGAATGACGTCAACAAGGTTCACCGTGACCAGAACATTTTCCACTCCGTTCTGCGTCAGCACTGCGGCGATTTCACTGCGAACTTGAGCCGCAATCGAAGCGGAATCGACCCGTTCATGCATGACCACGTTAATTTCGAGACCTCTCGGTGCAAGTGCAAATTGATACTGCCGCAGTCCCGCCATTTTGATCAGAGGCGAACGCAACTGGCCGGCATGAAGTTTGACCGTGTCACCGTTCATGCCAGGCAGCGCAAGATATTCCTCCTGCCGTCCTTGAATTTCGGAAATCCTGGCAAATGGCATTCCGCAGGCGCAGGG